>JAGDDB010000168.1 GCA_017958265.1 Oscillospiraceae bacterium
ATCCTGTCCGCTATGCGTCCGGGACTGTCGTTCCAGTCCACGGGGCACAGCTCCTTGGTGATCGGCGGGGCATAGGTCGCCAGCGAATGGTCTTGGGGCGTCCTTTGTTCAATGCCCTTTTCGATATCCGCCAGCGTCTTCACCAAAAGCTCGGCCCCCAGCGGTTTGAGCCGCTCATACACGCTTCCGAAGCTTTCGTATTCACCCACCGCGAGCGATGCGCTGGCTATCATGTCGCCTGTATCCATTTCGCTGTCCATATACATGGTGGTCACGCCCGCTTCTTTTTCACCGTTGAGCACCGCCCACTGTATCGGTGCGGAGCCCCGGTATTTCGGCAAAAGCGAGGCATGCACGTTCACGCAGCCCTCAGGCGGTATATCCAGCACGGCGCGGGGCAGTATGCGCCCGTAAGCCACTACCGCGAAAATATCGGCTCCCGCCTCCTTGAAGGCCTGCACGGTCTCCGGCACTTTGAGCGCCGTCGGCTGCATCACCGGTATGCGGGCGCTCTCAGCGTATTCCTTGACGGGACTTTTCGCCATCTTCATTCCGCGGTTTTTCGGCCTGTCGGGCTGTGTGCACACCGCGGTCACCTCGTGCCCCGCCCTTATGACCGCGTCAAGACATGCCGCGGCATAATCGGTGGTGCCCATGAACAAAACTTTCATTGCTTTCCTTTCGGCGGCTGCTTATTCTTCCGCTTCTCCGCTGAGCGCGGCAAGCTCCTCGTCGTCCAGGAAGCGGTCCGCTATCTCATCGAAGAGCACGCCCTCGAGATGGTCTATCTCATGGCAGCACGCCCGGGCCAGCAGCTCGTCCGCCTCAAGGAAAAACTCATTCCCGAAACGGTCCTGAGCCTTTACCTTCACATGCTCCGGTCTGGTCACGATGCCCCAGATATCCGGCAGGCTCAGGCAGCCCTCCGGGCCGATCTGCTCGCCCTCCCGTTCCACGATCTCGGGGTTGATGAGCTCGTATATCACCGGCTCTTCCCCGCTCACGTCTTCCACTATAACGGCTCTGCGCAGCACGCCGACCTGCGGCGCTGCCAGACCTACGCCGTTGGCCTGCTCGAGAGTCTGCTTCATATCGTCAAGCAGCTGATGCAGTCTGGGATTGAATTCCGTCACCGCACGGCTCTTTTTTTTCAGGCTCAGATCGCCCTTTGTCAGTATTTTTCTTATTCCCAATTCCTTCGACCTCATTCCGTGGGATCCGTGTCGCCGTGCAGCGACAGATCCCTGAATCTTTTATCCGATGAATATTTTTTGATCGCCGCGGCAATGACCGCCCTTATCTCCCCCGAAGGATCGGCGTTTACCGTTACGCGGTAACGGTAGCGGTCGTTCACCTTCAGCACCGTCGCCGGCGCCGGTCCGAGCACGCGGAAGTGTGTGGAGCGCTCCAGCGACGCGGCAAGCTCGCCCGCGCACTGCAGCACCTTGTGTTCCTCCGTTCCGGATACGGTGATGCAGTAAAGCTCCATTACCGGCGGGGCCCGGAGTATCTGCCGCAGCTTGATCTCGTTTTCGTAAAAGCTGTCGTAATCCTGTTTCGCGGCGCATTGTATCACGGGATTGTCCGGCGTGAGCGTCTGTATGACGGCTCTGCCCTCCTTGCCTCCGCGTCCCGCCCGTCCGACCACCTGGGTGATCAGGCTGAACGTGCGCTCTCCGGCCCTGTAATCGCCGCTGTACAGAGACTGGTCGGCGTTTATCACGCCCACTAACGTTACGTTTTCAAAGTCAAGGCCCTTTGCGACCATCTGCGTGCCTATCAGCACGGGCGTCCGCTCTTTTTCAAAGCGGCCGAGTATGGCCTCGTGGGTATTGGCGGCGCTGACGGTGTCGGTATCCATGCGTATTATCTCCGCGCCGTCCAGCGCCCTTCGCAGCTCCTCCTCCACCTTCTGCGTGCCCACGCCGCCGTAGCTCAGTATGCCCGAGCACTCCGGACATGCCTTCACGGCCGTTTCGGAATAACCGCAGTAGTGGCACATCATTCTCCCGTTCGCGGAATGATATGTGAGCTTTGCGCTGCATTTGGGACAGCTGAAAACGTATCCGCACTCCGGGCAGGTCACCGCGCTGCTGCTTCCCCTTCGGTTTATAAGCAGTATGCTCTGCTCTCCCCGGCTTATGTTCTCCCTCAGCTCACGCAGCAGCATGCGGCTGATATCCGTGCCGTTGCCGTCCCTGAGTTCCTGCTTCATATCGGCCGTCATGACCTTCGGCAGAGGCATGGTGTTGTACCGCCCGGTCATTCTGAACAGGCTGTATTTCCCCGTGCGGGCATTGTACATGCTTTCCACCGACGGTGTGGCGGAGCCCAGCAGCAGCAGCGCCCCGCTCTCCACGCAGCGGTATTTCGCGACCTCTCTTGCGTGATATCGCGGCGCGTTTTCCGATTTGTAGGTATATTCCTGTTCTTCGTCGATGATGAGCAGACCCAGCTTTTCCACGGGTGCAAACACGGCCGAGCGCGTACCGACGACGACGTCTACCTTTCCGTCCTTTATCCTGCGCCATTCGTCATAACGTTCCCTTGTCGTCAGCGAAGAATGCAGCACCGCGACCCTGTCCCCGAAATGTCTGTAAAACACGTCCATCAGCTGGGGCGTCAGCGCGATCTCGGGCACCAGCGTTATTGCGCGGCCTCCCGCGGCTATAACATCGCCGATAAGGCGTATATACACCGCCGTCTTTCCGCTGCCCGTAACGCCGTAAAGCAGCGCCGCGGAGGCCTTCGGCGCCCTCATCAGCTCCCTGATGCCCTCATAGGCCGCCTGCGGTTCCTTGCTCAGTGCCGTTATGACCGGCTTGTCGGTGGGGGTAAAATCCGGTCTTTTGTAAGCCGTTCTTTTTATTATCTCGATATATCCGCTCTGCCTGAGCGCGCGCACGCTCTGCAGCGGCGCGCCGGTATAATAGCGCAGTTCCTTTACGGATGCTTCGCCGAACGAAGCAAGGATGCGAAGAAGCTCCGCCTGCTGCGGCGCCCGGCGCGTCTTCCTGTCGGCCTCGGCCAACGCCTCTTCTCCGCTTATCAGCAGGCGCGCGATATGATCCGATTTTTCGGTCAGCTTCCGCCTGCCTTCCATCTCCCGCCTTCCCGTGCCGGCTTTTTCCAGCCGCGAGACCGCCTCCGCGGCGTCCGCGCCCAAAAGCTCTTTGAGCTTTGTAAGCTCCGCGGCTCCGCCGTGCCCGGCGAGAAAAGAAATCACGGCCGATGCCGCCTCGTCTCCCTCCGCGGCGGCGAGGGCGCTTTCCGCGTCGGTGCACATACGGCATACGCATTCGCTCTTTATCCACACCCCCGCCGGGAGCATGGCCTTCACGGCGTCGTAAAAGGTGCAGAAAAAGCGTTTTTTCATCCACCTTGCCAGCTCAAGCTGTTTCGGCGTCAGCAGCGGCGTTTCGTCGAGCCAGGCGTCTATGCTCTTCAGCTCTCCGAAATCGCTGTGTTCCGTCAGCTCCATTACCATGCCCTCCTGCCTGCGGTTGCCTCTGGCGAAGGGTACGGATACCCTCTTTCCCGCTTCGGCCTGCGCCGTCAGCGCGGCGGGCACGGAATAGTCATACAGCTTGTCTATGGCATAGCCGAGGTCGGCCAGCGCGACCCTTGCGATCATGGATCAGTCGTATTCCCTGCGCGTCACCGCGCCGCATTTTCCGTCCGCGACCTCGTCTATCGCAAGAGACACTGCCTTTTTTCTCAGCGGCTCGTTATGCTCGATGGCTTCCTCCGAAATGTCGCGCGAGCGCCTGGCTACCACATTTACCAGCAGATAACGGCTGTTTATTTTGGAAAGCAGCGTACTCATGGAAGGATAAAGCATCATTTTGATCAATCTCCGTTCAAATAATGTAGTCTGTTGACGGTCCGGCATTTTTCCGCCGTGATGATGGCCTCCACCTCGTCGGCTGCCGTCTCGACCCTGTCGTTGATTATTATATATTTATACATCTCCGCCCGGCCGCATTCTATGCGGGCCTGGGCAAGACGCGCGCGTATTTTTTCCTCGCTGTCGGTGCTTCTCAGTCTCAGTCTTTCCTCGAGCTGCGCAAAGCTCCCCGGAAACAGAAACATGGATATCGCGTCGGGACGCATTTTCATCACCTTCGCGGCGCCCTGAGTTTCGATATCGAGTATCACGTCTACGCCGCGGCTGAGCATTTCGTCGCAGGGCGCGGCGGGCGTGCCGTAATAATTCCCCACATACTCGGCATACTCCAGCAGCTCTCCCTTATCTATCATTTCCATGAACTTGTCGCGGGATACGAAAATATAGTCCTTGCCGTCCCGTTCTCCGCGTCTCGGCTCCCTTGTCGTCGCCGAAACGGAAAAATACACATTATCCAGCCGCTTGAGCAGCTGCGCCACCAATGTGCTTTTCCCGGCTCCCGACGGGCCGGAAATAACGTAAAGTCTGCCTTTTTCTCCGTTATTCATCGTCTTCATCCGCCGTTTCTCCCGTGATCCTGCTGCCCACCGTTTCCGGCTGTATCGCCGAAAGGATCACATGACCGCTGTCGGCTATCACCACCGCCCTCGTTTTTCTGCCGTAGGTGGCGTCGATGAGCCGGCCGCTTTCGCGGGCATCCTGGATTATCCTTTTTATCGGGGCCGACTCCGGACTGACTATGGCTATTATGCGTCCGGCCGATACCATATTGCCGTATCCGATGTTTACAAGCTTCACGGTTTTTCCTCCGTCACTCCAAATTCTGCGCCTGTTCGCGTATTTTCTCTATTTCGGATTTCAGATCTATCACCATGCCGCTTATCTCCAGATCGGAGCACTTGGAGCCTATCGTATTCGCCTCGCGGTTGAGCTCCTGCACCAGGAAATCGAGCTTGCGGCCGATGCTGCCCCCTTCCGAGAGCAGCTTTCTGATCTGTCTGATATGGCTGCCGAGTCTTACGAGCTCTTCGTCCACCGCCGTTTTATCGGCGAATATCGCGGCCTCGGCAAGTATCCTCGACTGATCTATATTGACCCCCTGAAGTATTTCCTCCATCCGGGCGCTGAGCTTTTCGCGGTATTCCTTCACCGTATCGGGAGAGCGCAGCTCCACGGCGCGGCGCAGCGATTCTATCGTATCGAGCTTGGAAGATATGTCTGCCGCGAGACGTTCGCCCTCCGCGGCGCGCATGGCGCACAGCTTGCCGAGGGCCTCCTTTACCGCGCTTTTGAGCTGCTCGGTAAAGGCCTCCGTGTCCGTCTCGGCCTTTTCCACGCTCAGCACCTCGGGCAGCCTGCTGTATGCCGACGCGCCCATGTCGTTTCTGATGCGGTATTTCGTTTCCATATCCGCGACCGCGTCCATATACGCCTTCAGCACGTTCTCGTTCACGCGCACGACGGCGTCGCTCTTGCCGCTGTCGTCCACGCTTATGAACACGTCCGCCTTTCCTCTTACGAGGGCGTCCTGAACGAGATTTTTTACCGTTTCCTCGGCAAAAGAATACGCTCTCGGGATCTTTACCGAGCAATCAAGAAAACGGTTGTTCACGCTCTTGATCTCCACGCTGATGTTTGCCGGTCCTTCGGTGCTTTTGCAGCTTCCGAAGCCTGTCATACTGTTGATCATTTTTTCGTCTTCCTGCTTATGTAAATTTCTATCAGTGCGCTCATGAGCCGATCGTATAATATAAACGCCGGCAGAGATATCGCCGCGGCTGCGGCGGCCGCCGTCGGCGAAGGCTTTCCGATGATCGCGGTATACGCCAGATATATCGCAGCCTCCGCGGCGAGCAGGGCGAGCAGCTTCAGCGGCAGCTGGAGACGCGGCCTTATCCGCCGCTCCACAACGCTTTTCAGTATCGGGTACCAGCCGAGAAACAGCGCGTATACCGCGCATGTCAGCTTCGTCGGGCAAATCAGCAGCGCCGCCGCGGACGATACGGCAAATGACGCCAGCGCCCGGCCTCTCCCGCATTCCACCGTGACGAGCGCGGCTCCGAGGGCTGCGGCGGCCGTCAGCGCGATCTTCCCGGAAGGCACCGCGCTTGCCAGGTACAGCAGCGCCGTTTCCGCGGCCGCGATCATGGCCGCAAGCGTCAGTTTCCTTATTTCGCTCATGTCAGCAGCATGGCACCAGGTCTCCGCCGAGGCATTCGCAGCAGCAGTCCGCCAGCAGAAGGTTGCCGCAGCAGTTGAGGCTCTGTCTGCCTATATTGGCGCTCCCCGCGGGACGGTAGAAGCTGCCTCCCGCATTCATATACTGCAGGGCCTGCCTGTATTCCTGATTGGACGGATCCATGCTCACGGCCATGCGGTAATTGCGCTCCGCTTCGTCTATCCAGCCGCGCTTGTAGTCCACGCTGCCCATGAGAAAATACCACTCCGCGTCGCGCCGTCTTATACCCTCAAGCATCTGCTTTGCCGCGTTGATATCCCCGCGGCGTATTGCCTGTCTTATTTCTGCGTACACGGATGAGCCCGTATATCCCGTGCCCGACGACGTACTGCGGCTATATTCCTCCGAGGCCGAGGCCGAGCCCGAATAACCGGAAGAGCTTTGAGACGTCCTGCCTTTGCTCACGGCGTCGTAGGCCTCGTTTATCTCTTTCATTTTCTCCTGAGCCAGGTCGGCAAGAGGGTTATCCTGATAATTATCGGGATGGTATTTTCTTGCCAGGTCTCTGTACGCCTTTTTTATTTCATCCTCGCTTGCGTTCGGCGAAACGCCCAGTACCGAATACGGATCCTTCATAAATGCTCCTTAGTTTTTTTGCGCGGCAAACCGAAGCTGCCGTCCAGGACCGCGGCCGCCGCGGCGGGCAGGCCGAGGTAAATGATATTTTCCAAAACCGGAGTATACTCCGTCGCGTCCAGCAGCTCATAAGCCGAGGATATCAGCCCCCGGGTATGATCAAGCAGGCGTTCTATCCCGCTCATATCCGGCTTTTCGCCGTAGCGCGCGGCGACGGCGTTGAAGCGGCCCGCCTTCGCGTCCTGCTCCATGTCGCATACCGCGTCCGCGATATAAATGAAACGTCCGAGCTGATAAAGCAGCTGACCGAGTATCCTTTTTCTGTCGCCTTTTTCATCCTGTGCCGCCTGCGCCAGAACAGAGGCGAACTTATCCGCGTTTTCATCAAGTGACGGATTTCTTTTTTCCTCCAAAAGCGCGAGTTCTTTCAGTCTTTCGCGGCAAAAAAGCGCAAATTCCCCGCGTTCGCGTGACGCTCTGACATATCCGCGGTGCAGTGCCATGCGTGCCAGACGGTATCTGAAGCCCTCGCGGTCCCGCACGGCGTCGTCCGCCTTCAGATACGCCAGGATCACGCTCATGTCCGCCGCTCTGTCCATGGCCGTTCCGCATCTGCAGCAGTTCTTTTTCACGAAGGGCGACGCTATGCAGCGGCGGCTGTACATTTCGCACTCGTCCCCGAGCAGCATGGCAAGGAAGGTGAAATCATAATTCACCGCAAAGCGTCCCGCAATGCCGCAGCGTTTTTTCATCGCGTGGCACAGTCCGCAGTATGCCGCCTTGAACAGCTCGTAATCCTTTACCTTCAGCTCCGCTTTCAGCGGCCGAACATACCCGAACATCAGTCTGCGCTCTCCGTTTCGTCCCCCGGCTGCGCGCGCTGCCGGCTGTCGACGGATATTATCTCATATTCAAGCGGCCTGTCATGCCTGATAAATCTGTTTATTGCCGCAACTGCCGCCGCGCCCAAAGCGAAGCCCGCAAGGCTGCCCGTTATACAGATCGTTTCATTTGCCGAAAGCCTGTCAAGAAGCAGGTATACCGCCGCGCACAACAGCGGCGGCAAAAGATATACCAGAGCAGCCGCGCCCAGAACGCGTCCGGTGGCGCTCTCTATGGTCACGCAGTCTCCGGGGAGCGCGCCTGCGGCATTGCGCGCAAGCACGCTCACGCTTTTTTCATTTCTTCCGCAGCCGAGCGTACACTCTCCGCAGTCATGTCCGCATGCGGACACTCTCTCCACTCTGACGCGGGCCAGGCCGCCCTCAAGCAGCGCGCCCACCGTCGCTTTCTGAGTCATACGGCGTCACTCATCCTTTGTGATATCCACTACTATGGTATAGCTGCTGCCTACGGCGCCCACGTTTTCTTCGCTGTCCACATATACGCGCCCCGGCAGCGAATAGCGCCCCACAGCCTGGCCTATGTTCGCAAGATCGACCACTATCACGACGTCGTCCGCGTCGATATTCTCAAGGCTCTCCGCCTTTCCTCTGATCAGCACCTCTTTATACTGGGTTATCGCATCGGCGGAATATCCGTCCGAGATATTGTTTATTTCAATATTCGTTGCTATGATCCGCTTCGTTTCGAGCCCCTTCAGGGTCACCTCGACCTCTGCCTCCGTCTCTCCGGAGAGGTTGTGCACGTCGTTGGGAAGCGGTATTGCGAAGGTCCTGCTGAACGCCGTGGCAAACTCGCTGAGGTCGACCGAGCCGAGGGATATGCGGTTGATGCTGTTCAGTATGTCGGCGCTGCCCGTCAGGCTTATCACGGGCGGATCGATCTCCACAATTGCGTTTTCTTCCTCGGCGCCTCCGCCCGGGATCAGGTCCACTCCCAGGACCACATCCTTTACCATGACCACGGGTACGGTGTATTTAACAGCCTGCACGTCGGTAGTCAGGCCGTCGCCGCTGACCGGGTTCCCGTTCTCATCCGTAAGGGTAAAGCTTACTATCCCCGTTACGCTCCTTGTCAGATTTTCTCTCTGCACGACCACATGCGCGTAGCGTATCTGCGAGACCAGCTCCGCCGGTCCCATGACCTCGACGGTCTCGGGCTCGTATTCGATCTGCTCCAGCATATACCCGTCGGCAACGCTGCCGTCGAAATCGCCCTTGATCTCCACCGGCTTTTTCGACATCTGATCCACCTTTACGGTGATGTATTCCGGAGTTTTCGAGATAATGAAAATATCCTCCGCGCCCTTGCCGACGCCGGTGAATTCGACGTTATACACCCTGTCGTATTCTCCCGCCGAACGTATGTCCGTCAGATCCACGGTGATGCGCACGTCTCCGCGGGAGATCGGCGCGACGACGCTGCGCTTGCCGAGCAGCGTCAGATCCACGCTTCCCGTGCTCACCCCGGTCACCACCAGCTGTCTGTCGGCGAGGATCTCGTCTACTCCGATGTACTCCACCTCTATGCCAGACACCGTGTTGTTCACGTCCTTGTTCTCATAGTTCACAACGTACATCCACAGCAGCACTGAGGCGAGTATCGAAATGATGATATAAAGGGTCTTGCTTTTCCGTATATTATTTAACTTTTTCATTGATACTGTTCTTCATCCTCGAAATCAACTGCGTCGTTTTGTGTTCTTCCTGCTCGGGGAGCAGTTCGTTTCTCAGTACAGTCTCAAAAGTATCTTCCGAAACTCTTCTGTTCAGCTTGCCGTTGATCGCAATGGAAACGGCTCCCGTTTCCTCCGAAACTATGACCGACACCGCGTCGGCGGCCTCGCTCATGCCTATGCCCGCCCTGTGCCTGGTCCCGAGCTCTTTGCTTATATTCGCGTTTGTCGACACCGGCAGCAGACATCCGGCAGCGGCGATCCTTCCGTCGCGTATTATCACCGCGCCGTCATGCAGCGGTGCGCCGTGGTAGAAAATGTTTTTCAGAAGCTCCGCGTTGGCGTCCGCGTTTATCAGCGTGCCCGTCTTTATGGGCTCGTCAAGGCTTATGGTCCTTTCAAACACTATGAGCGCGCCTGTGCGGCTTTTGGACATCTCGGTGCAGGCGCTGATGACCTGGCCTATGGTTATCTCCAGCTCCTTCGAGCGTTCCTGCCGCGTCAGCAGCTTTGTGAACTTGCTGCTGCCCACGCTTTCGAGCAGCTTTCTGACCTCCGGCTGAAACAGTATCAGCAGCGCGAGTATGCCCAGCTCAAAGGTCTTGCCCAGCAGGAAACTGACGACGGAAAGCTTCATAAGGCTCGACAGCCACAGCACCGCGATCAAAAGGATGATGCCCTTGAATACGCGTGATGAGCCTGTCCTCGAAATAAAGGTAAGGACCTCGTATATCAGGAACGCGATCACAGCCATGTCGATGACGTCGCTTATCCTTATGGTCCTTATACAGCTCCATACAAAGTCGAATATATTGCCGATTATCTCCAACGCGCTCACCCCTTACTCCGGCGGTTTGCAAGGCCGCTATACGCCTATTATGCTAAATTATATTATATCTCACCCGTGCCCGCTTGACAACATAAAATACTAAAATATCACTCTATTTTTTTCAGCGCCCGAACGAGCCGCTCGACATCCTTTTTCGTGTTGAAGGCGCAAAAGCTTATTCTCACCGTGCCCTGCGCGTCAGTGCCCGCAGTGACGTGCGCCAGAGGGGCGCAGTGCAGCCCGGCTCTGACCGCTATGCCTTCCCGGGCAAGGAACGCGGCGGCACGCTCACTGTCCATATCCTTCACCGAAAACGAAAGCACGCCGCTCTGCAAAGACGGATCGTCGGACAGATACATCCTTATCCTTTCGTTGTCCCGCAGCGCCTCGGCCGTCTGTTTCAGCAGCTCCCGTTCGTGGCGCAGTATATTTGCGCTGCCCGTTTTTTTGACGAATTCCATGCCCGCCCTGAGTCCGGCGATCCCCGGCATGTTGTGGGTGCCCGCTTCCAGGCGGTCCGGCAGCCACTCGGGCATTTCGTCCAGGCGGGAATTGCTTCCGCTGCCGCCCTCGATTATCGGCTCGGCGCTCCCGCCGCACAGCAGCAGCCCCGTGCCCTGCGGCCCGTAAAGTCCCTTGTGGCCCGGCATGGCTATGAAAGACGCGCCGAGGGACGTCATATCCGTTTCAACCGTCCCCGCGGCCTGTGACGCGTCTATTATGAGCGGTATATCTCTCTCCCGGCACAGGCGGGCTATCTCTCCCACCGGCAGTATGAAGCCGAAAACGTTCGACACATGGTTTATCACCGCCGCTCTGACGCCGGGCCGGAGCAGCCTGTCGTAGGCCTCCAGGGCGGCCCCGGCGTCGAAAAGCGGAGAGGCGGCCGTCTGTATCCGCGCTCCCGCGGCTTTCAGGGGCCTCAGCACGGAATTGTGCTCATACCCCGATATGACCGCCGTGTCTCCGGGTCTTATATGGGTTTTAATGGCTATGTTCAGAGCGTGGGTCGCGTTGAAGCATATTACCACCTTCTCGGGACTGTCCACGCCGAAAAGCTCCGCCGCGCAGCGGCGGCACTCGTATGCCGCTTCCGCGGCGGCTTCCGCGGCCCGGTAAGCGCCGCGGCCGGGGCTGGCCATGGTCCGGACGGCCATGTTCACGGCACGGTATACCTCATACGGCTTGATAAGGGTAGTGGCCGCGCTGTCGAGAAAAGTCATCCTTCCTCCTCCCTTATCTCCGCCGCGCCGAAGCCCGCCTCGGCAAGTATTCTTTTCGCTCCGGCGAGACTGCCCTCCTTTATCCTCACCGAGTAAGAGCATCCGTTTTCTCCGCTGCTGCGCACAAGCGCCGCGGTCATGCCCGCGTTTTTCAGCGCGCGGGCCATGCGCTGCCCGTAGGTCAGCGAACGGGCTGCGATCAAATAGTATTTCAAGAGGCTGTCCTCCCAACATCGATAAATATCAAAAACACAAGACTGCCGAAAAGCTGTCTTGTGTTTTGATACATTCTATGCTCCCGCTTTACTGTTGTACCGCTGCGGGTCTGTCGGGCACAACGGGCGGCGAGGCCGGTATCGGGCCGAGCGCCTCCGTCTTTTCGGGTTTCCACGGTTCAACGCCCGTAAAGTCCAAAGCGAAGTGGAGAACACTGTCGATATTATCGGCCAGGATAAAGTTGAGGGCGTTTTTCACATCGGGATCTATTTCCTCAAGGTCGCTCTCATTGTCCTGCGGGATTATAACGTTTTTCATGCCGGCCCTCAGGGCAGCCCTGGTCTTTTCCTTCAGGCCGCCGATGGGCATTACCCTGCCTCTGAGGGTGATCTCTCCGGTCATTGCCGTATCGGGACGCACCGGCGCCCCTGTCAGAGCGGATATAACGGCGAGGGTCATCGTAATGCCTGCCGACGGTCCGTCCTTAGGCGTAGCGCCGTCGGGAAAATGGATATGGATATCCTTCGTCCTGTGGAAGTTCGGATCGATCCCGAGCATTTCGGAGCGGCTTCTGACATAGCTCAGCCCGGCCCTGGCGGATTCCTGCATAACGCTGCCGAGGTTGCCGGTAAGCTCCAGCTTGCCCATGCCGTCGACCACGTTTACCTCCACATCCAGCATCACGCCTCCCACGCTGGTCCAGGCAAGACCGTGCGCCAGACCGACCTCCGGCTTCGCCCATGCGCTGCTCTCGGGCTTATACTTTCTCGGTCCCAGCAGTTCTTCAAGCATCTGCGGCTTTACCGTGACCGTCTTTTTCTCTTCCTCGGCCACCTTTACCGCAGCCTTGCGGCATATCGCGGCAAGCTCCCGCTCAAGTACGCGTACGCCCGACTCCCGCGTGTATGACGATATCAGTTCTCTTATCGCTCCGTCCGTCAGCTTGAGCTGGCGGGCCTTGAGCCCGTGCTTCTTTCTCTGTTTGGGCAGAAGATGCTCCTTGACGATATGGAGCTTTTCCTCATCGGTATAGCTGCTGAGCTCTATGACCTCCATACGGTCCAGAAGCGGCGCGGGTATCGTGGATGAATTGTTGGCCGTCGTAATGAAAAGCACGTTCGACAGATCGAAGGGCAGCTCGAGGTAATGATCGCGGAACGCGAAGTTCTGCTCCGAGTCCAAAGCCTCAAGCAGCGCGGCAGAAGGGTCGCCCCGGTAATCGCTGCCCAGCTTATCCACCTCGTCCAGCAGCATCAGCGGATTATTGCTGCCTGCCTGGGTGAGCGCGTTGATTATCCTGCCGGGCATGGCCCCGATATACGTCTTTCTGTGGCCGCGAATATCCGCCTCGTCGTGTATGCCGCCCAGGGAGATGCGCGCGAGCTTGCGGTTAAGCGCTCTGGCTACGCTCATGCCTATCGAGGTCTTGCCCGTTCCCGGCGGTCCCACCAGGCATATTATGGGGCTTTTCAGATCCGGAGCTATCTGCCTTACGGCGACGAACTCCAATATCCTTTCCTTGACCTTCTGAAGACCGTAGTGGTCCTCGTCAAGTATCCTGCGCGTTTCCTCCACGCTTACCCGCTCCTCGGTGCTCTTGTTCCAGGGCACCGCGAGGCAGGTATCGAGGTAATTCCGTATTACGGAAGCCTCCGCGGAGCCGAAGCCCTGTTTGGAAAGGCGCGAAAGCTCTTTCATAAGCTTTTCGGTGACCTCCGCCGGAGCTCCGAGCTCCTCTATTTTCTTTTTATACTCTTCTTCCTCGCCCGCGGCCTCGTTTTCCTCGCCCATGCCGAGCTCGTACTGTATGGTCTTCATCTGCTCGCGCAGGATGCTCTCCCGCTGATTTGCCATGAGGCGCTCGTGCGTTTTCTGCCTCAGCTCGCCCTCCACTTCGAGGACTTCGTTTTCATGGGCAACTATCTCGTTGACCAGCTCAAGCCTGGCCACGGGATCCAGCTGCTCGAGCACGCGCTGCTTATCCTCATGGGCGATATGCATGTTCTGAGCAAGATAATCGGCTATATATCCCGGGTCCGTCGACGCGGCCACGGCGGTCATCATGTCCGCCGCGTGATTCGGTATTAGCTGATTGAAGCGGGCGACCAGCTGCTTGGTCTGCCTAAGCAGAGCCTCGCACTCCTCCGCGGCTCCGGGCGGATAACTGTCCGTCAGCGGCTCCACGTCGGCTTTGTAAAAGGGTCTTACAGCCGCCAAACTTATCATTTTCGCGCGCCTTAATCCTTCCACGAGCACGCGCACTCCGCCGCCGGGCATCCTGAGGATCTGCCTGATGTTGGCTATGGTACCTACGGAATACAGTTCATCTTCCGTCGGCTCCTCCGCGCCCATGTCCCGCTGGGCGAGGAGGAAAATGCGCCTGTCACCGTTCATGGCGTCGTTAAGAGCCGCCACGGATTTCGGCCGTTCGATATCAAAATTCAGTATCATGCTCGGGAACGCCGAAAGTCCCCTGAGGGCGATCATCGGTATTCTTTCGTTTTCGTGCTCGATCACCGCGTTTTCTCTCCTTTCCCATTCTCTCTTTGTCCGCGCAGCGCGGGCAAAGCGCAAAACAGACGCGCGGCAGCCTTATGCCGCTCAAGCCATGTCGGAGCGGATCATCGTCAGGTCGGCGAAGGCGCCGCCGGGAATGCTCTGCGCATTCTCGGGGCGTGCGCCCGGCGCAGGCGGCAAAATGCCCGCCGATACGGGGTTCGGATCGCCGTATCCCGGCATGAGAGCCCCCTGCGTTATCGCTTTTCAGACCGCCCGGCCTATTTCGGCCTCCGGCTCGTTCGCTCCGGCCTCCGGCTCGTTCAATTCGGCCTCCGGCTCGGCTCTGACGATAATGGGCTCCGCGCCGTTTCTGACACAGTCGCCGTTAATTGTCACCGATATGATGTTCTTTTCCGAGGGTATGGAGTACATTATATCGGTCATCAGTTTTTCCATCACGCTTCTGAGGCCTCTTGCGCCTATATCCATCTCAATGGTCACGTCGGCTATGGCCTCAAGCGCGTCGTCGGTAATGATAAGCTCCGCGCCGTCATATTTCAGCAAAGTCTTATACTGCTTTACCAATGAGTTTTTCGGCTCGGTCAGTATCCGTATAAGATCGCTTCTTTCCAAAGAATGCAGCGGCGTCAGCACGGGCAGCCTGCCGACCAGCTCGGGTATAAGGCCGTATTTCAGTATGTCGTGAGAACGCACGTTCTGCAGTATCTCGCCTAAGTTTTTTTCTTCCTTCTTCTTTATCTCCGCCCCGAAGCCTATGGCCTTTTTGTCCATGCGGCTTTCGATTATCTGCTCTATTCCCGCAAAGGCTCCGCCGCAGATGAAAAGGATATTGGTGGTGTCCACCTGTATGAACTCCTGATGCGGATGCTTCCTGCCTCCCTGCGGCGGCACGTTGGCAACGGTGCCTTCAAGTATCTTCAGCAAAGCCTGCTGTACGCCCTCGCCGCTGACGTCCCTTGTTATGGACATGTTTTCGCTCTTGCGGGATATCTTGTCGATCTCGTCGATATATATTATGCCCCTTTCCGCAAGCTCCACGTCATAATCCGCGTCCTGCAGCAGGCGAAGCAGGATATTTTCCACGTCGTCGCCCACATAGCCGGCCTCCGTAAGCGTCGTGGCGTCGGCTATGGCAAAGGGCACCTTGAGCAGCTTTGCCAGAGTCTGAGCAAACAGCGTTTTCCCGCTGCCCGTGGGGCCGATGAGAAGGATATTGCTTTTCTGCAGTTCCACATCGTCGGCGGAAGAGGCGTTCTTGATGCGCTTATAGTGGTTATAGACCGCCACCGACAGCGCGATTTTCGCTTCCTCCTGTCCGATGATGTACTGGTCAAGATACTCTTTTATCTCATGGGGTTTGGGAAGCTCTTTTATCTCTCTTTCAAGCGCGGCGACGCCGGGGGCTTTGGCGGCGACGGTGATATCGTCCTCCATCAGTCCCACGCAGAGGCTGACGCACTCATCGCAGATAAAGGCTCCTTTTCCTGCGATGATGCGCTTGACCTCATCCTGCGATTTTCCGCAGAAGGAGCATCTTACGGGCTTCCTCTCGTCAATTTTGGGCATCGCGTTTCTTCCTATCTCTTATAGATGACCTTGTCTATCAGGCCATACTCCTTGGCCTGCTCCGAGCTCATCCAATTATTGCGCTCACAGTCCTCCAAAACGGTCTCATAGCTCTTTCCGGTATTCTGAGCAAGTATTTCGGTGAGCGTCTTTTTGATCTTCGCCATATGTCTTGCGGTTATCTGGATATCGGTCTCCTGGCCCTCGGCGCTGCCCAGCACCTGGTGGATCATTATTTCGGAATTGGGCAGGGCGATCCTTTTTCCCTTGGCGCCGGCGGACAGCAGAAACGCGCCCATGCTTGCCGCCATGCCTATGCAGATGGTCGAAACGTCGGCCTTGATATACTGCATGGTGTCGTAGATCGCCAGTCCGTCCGTCACGGAGCCCCCGGGGCTGTTTATATAGAACTGTATGTCCTTATCCGGGTCCTGGGCCTCCAGATACAGCAGTTCCGCCACTATGATGCTCGCGCTGGCACTGTCGACCTCGCCGTTGAGGAACACGATCCTGTCGTTGAGCAGGCGCGAATAAATATCATACGAGCGCTCGCCTCTCGACGTCTGCTCCACTACATACGGTACCAAACTCATTGTCTCTCCTCCTTTGAGAAATCATAACCTCCGGAAAAACGTTTTATTCCTTACGGGACAAAATCACTCTTCTTTCCCGTCTTTGTCTTCCTTTTCCTCTTTTTTCTCTTCCTGAGGAGGCTCGGGCAGAGCGACGGCATTGTCTGTAACGAACTCCGCCGCCTTGGTGTAAAGCAGGTTGTCGGAGAGCATTTCGTCGCTGTAGAACTTCTTTATGGTATCGGCGTCCATGCCGTACTGCTCCGCCATCTTGGCGTATTCCTTTTCCTTGTCCTCGTCGGTCACTTCTATGTTCTCCAGCTCGGCGATCTTATACAGGGCAAGCTCTCTCATAAGCTGCTTTTCGGCATTTTCGCGCTGTTTGTTTTTGAAATCGTCAACGGTCATATCCATCCACTGCAGATACTGCTCGATGGCTATGCCCTGATTTTGGATGCGGGAAGCCACGTCCTGGATCATCGCGTCGGCGCGCTCGTCTATCATGGCCTCGTTCACATCGGCCTTCATATCGGCTACGATCTGCTCAAGCAGCAGTCCGAGGAACTCGTCGCGGTTTTTGTCGTCGCGGCTCTTGAGCAGCTTTTCCTCGATGCTCTTGCGGTATTCTTCTATCGTATCGAATTCGCTGACATCCTTGGCAAACTCATCGTCGGCCTCGGGCAGCTTCTTTTCTCTTACCTCATGGATCTTGCATTTGAACACGGCCGGTTTTCCCGCAAGATGCTCGGCGTTGTAGTTTTCGGGGAAGGTCACGTTGACCTCGGTCTCTTCTCCAGCGGATGTTCCGGTAAGCTGGAGCTCAAAGCCGGGAATGAAGCTGTTGGAGCCGAGCTCAAGGCTGTAGTTCTCTCCCTTTCCGCCGTCAAAAGGCACTCCGTCTATAAAGCCCTCGTAATCGAGCAGAACGGTATCGCCCATCTTCGCGGGCCTGTCCACCGCGGAGACGGTGGCGTTGCGCTCTCTGAGCCTGTCTATCTCGGCTTCCACCTCGGCGGGCTCGACCTTCGAGCTCTTGCGGACGGCTTCGAGGCCCTTGTACTTCCCGAGCTCGACCTCGGGATACAGAACGGCGTTTATCATCAGCGTGAGGGACTTGTCGTCCTCCACCTTCGCATCCTCTATCGTGGGCTGGGCGACGGTCTTGAGCTGCTTGTCCTCCACGGCGAAATAATACGCCTCCGGAGCGAGCTCGTTGATGGCGTCTTCATAGAACACGCCTTCTCCGTACATTCTTTCAACTATTTTACGCGGCGCCTTGCCCTTTCTGAAGCCGGGTATCTGGATGCTGCCCTTGGCCTTGTTGTATGCCTTTGTCAGGGCCTTTTCAAATTCCTCGGGGGTTACGGAAACGGTGAGCAGGGCCGCACTTTTCTCTCTTTTTTCTACGTTTTTTACTTCCATTTTCTTGCCTGTCCTCCCAGTGTCATTCGGCGCAGTCCCGCGCCGTCTAAACGTGTTACGGTATCATATCACATAAAATATGTTTTTTCCATATTTTATTGTAAAATTTTCACGGGCGTAAAATCCACATGATCAGCCGCGACAAGACGGTATTCCACGCCCTCGTATACTCCGTTGAAGGCCGATCCCTGCGCTTTGCCGTGCAGGTGGCCGTAGCAGCATTTTTTTACGGAGTATTCTCTGAAAAGCCGCGTCACTTCAGCGCATTCGACGGCCCCGTATTTCGGCGGATAATGCAGAAAGCAAAGTTTTTCCGCGTCTCCGGCCGCTTTCAGCGATGCTTCGAGTCTCAGCAGCTCCCGCGCCGTTATCTTTTTGTCATGCTCCGAGCCGCCGTTCTCCCCGACCATCCATCCCCGCGTGCCGCATATGGCCGTATCGCCGTAAAAGAGGCAGTTGTTGTGCAGGATGTCTATCGTGCTTATGCCGCGGTCGGCGAAAAAGGCGCGGGCCTTTGCTGCCGTGCTCCACCAATAGTCATGATTGCCCTTAAGTATTATTTTCCGGCCGGGCAGTCTGTCGATAAACAGGAAATCCTCTTCGCAGGAGGCCAGATCCATGCCCCAGGTAAGGTCGCCGCATATCACGCATACGTCGTCCTCCTCCAGCCGGGAAAAGCCTTCGCGCAGCTTCTCGACGTGGTTTTCCCACCTCGGCCCGAAAATGTCCATGGGCTTGTCAGCGCCGAAAGAAAGATGCAGATCGCCGATAGCATACAGCGCCATCAGCTCAGCCCCAGCATTTTCAGCACCGCGCCGGTCATTTCCGTTTTTTCCACGGTCTCGGTAAAGCGCACTCTGCGCCTGTCAAGCCCCGCAAGGGGTGCGGGTACCGCCGCGCCCGTCTCCGCGCCGAGCCTCTCTATAAGCTCCGCGCCTTCCGCTTCGAAGGGCCGTCCCAAAGCGGCGAGCACGCTGTCGCAGAACTTGAATGCGCTCGCCGTCGACACTATCACGGCCGGCGTGTCGTCGCCTTCGGCGGTTCTGTAATCCTCCAGCGCTCCGCAGGCGACCGCGGTATGCGGATCTATCAGCATGCCCCTGCCGTATACGCTCGCTATCGTCTCGGCGGTCTGCTCTTCGCTGCGCCACGCGCCGTAAAAATCGGCGCGTATCTTTTCGGTAAGCTCCGCGGAGACCCGGTATCTGCCCGTCTCGGACAGCGACCGCATATACTCCCTCACCTCGGCGTCGTCCCCGCACATGGCGTAAAGGAGCCTTTCGAGATTGCTGGAGATCAGTATATCCATCGAGGGAGACATGGTGGTATAGAAACGGCGGTTCCTGTCATACACTCCCGTCCCGATGAAATCCGTCAGCACGTTGTTGGAATTGGATGCGCATATGAAGCGCCCCGCCGGCAGCCCCATCCTCTTTGCGAGCCATCCGGCAAGGATATTGCCGAAATTGCCCGTCGGAACGCTGTAATTGAGCTTATCTCCTATCTTGATCAGGCCGGCGGCGGCCGCGTCGCAGTAGGCGGAGATATAGTATACTATCTGCGGCAGCAGCCTGCCCCAGTTGATGGAGTTGGCGGAGGAAAAGAACATGCCGTTCTCCGCCAGGCGCTCTCTGAGCGCCTCGTCGGAGAAAATCGCCTTCACGCCGTTCTGCGCGTCGTCAAAATTGCCGTATACGGCGCATACGCCTACGTTTCCGCCCTCCTGGGTGCTCATCTGCAGCTTCTGAACATTGCTGACGCCCTCCGAAGGGTAAAAAACGAGTATCTTCGTTCCCGGCACATCCTTGAAGCCCTCGAGGGCGGCCTTGCCCGTATCCCCGGAGGTCGCTACGAGAATGCACACTTCCTTTTTTTCGCCGGTCTTGCTCAGAGCGGCGCGGAGAAGATAAGGCAGCATCTGCAGCGCCATATCCTTGAAAGCGCAGGTGGGGCCGTGCCAAAGCTCCAAAAACGCAGTGTCGGCGTCGAGTTTTTTCAGCGGCGCAGCGCAGGGTCCGTCGAACCCCTCGCCGTAGGCCGCCCGAGTATACCGGCGCAGCTCTTCGTCGGAATAATCCTCCAAATACAGCTTCATGATGCGCGCGGCCCGCTCGGGGTAGCTAAGCGGCATGAGATCATTGATAAACCCGATATCTATCTGCGGTATTTCCGAGGTCATAAACAGACCTCCGTCTCTTGAAAGGCCTCTCGCTATGGCCTGCGCGGCCGTCAGCCTCAAGGAGGCATCTCTTGTGCTCAAATAGTACATACCCGTTCCACCACTCTCATCAGATTATTGTAAAAAATATCGTCCAAAAGCTCCTTGCCGTAGCCTCTGTCCGTAAAAGCAGCGTAAAGCTTGGTCATATCCTGTATGCCTTCGATCCCCTCCGGCAGCCTGTCGCAGCCGTCCAGATCGCCGCCTATGGCAAGGGTCTTTTCTCCGCCCAAATCAAGAAAATGCTCCGCGTGGCGTATCACGTCCTCGACCGTCACGCGGCCTTCGCCCAAAAAATCCGCGAACAAATTCAGGCCCGCCGTTCCTCCGCTGTCGCGCACGGCGCGGAACATATCGTCGTCAAGGTTTCTCGGATGGGGATATACCGCCCGCGAGTTTGAATGAGAGGCGATGAACGGTATGCCCATGCCCGCGATATCGCGTACTCCGGCGTCGGACAGATGCGACACGTCCACTATCATTCCCAGTCTGTTTGCCAGCATAACGAACTCACGCCCCTCCGAAGAAAGGCCTCTGCCGCCGTCCTCCGCCGAGCTGCCGCACAGGCGCGTGGCCCTGTTCCAGCTGAGGCATATGCTGCGCACGCCTTTTTCATACGCCTGCTCAAGGCGCAGGGGGTCGCAGTCTATCAGCTCTGCTCCCTCTATGCTGAGAAAAGCGGCGCACTGCCCCCTCTCCGCGGCCGCTGCCGCCTCTGCGGCCGTGCGGCACGGACTGAGCTCGGCACGGAAGCGCCGATACAGCTCTTCGAAGCCGTCCTTTCCCGGAAACATCTCCGGCACTCCGAACAGCGCGAAAAACTGCGCGTATTTTGAATATCGCAGACCCCGCTCGAGATCCACGTGATTATCGTTCTTTTTCAGCGCGCCTGTCGGGGAGCGGTCGGTATACAGGCGCAGTATCGCGTCACAGTGCCCGTCGAAAAGCGGAATGTCCATCAAAACGCCTCTTTGATATGATTGAGTTTTCTTACTTTTCTTTCGCTTTCGTCGGTATAGACCTCTATCACGTCGAAGCGGCACTCTTCGCCGCACCGCAGCTGCCTGCCGAATTTTTCCAGCCACTGCTCCGCGGTCGAACGCAGTCTGCGCTGCTTTGCGGCGTCCACGTAATCGGCCGCGTCGGCCCAGCTTTCGCTCCTGCGCGTTTTGACCTCCACGAAGACCACGGTCTTTCGTTTTTTCGCGATGATATCGATCTCTCCGTAAACGGTTTTGTAATTCACGGCAAGCAGCCTGTACCCGTTTTTTCTCAGGTACTCCGCCGCGCAGCCCTCTCCGAACGCGCCGAGCAGTCTTGTGCGCATGTTTTCTTTCATATCAGTGCATCTTCTTAAGAAAGCTGAGCCTGTGCACGGGGCTCGGGCCGTACTGTCTTATCAGCTGATAGTGCAGAGCCGTGCCGTAGCCCTTGTGCTTTTCGAAAGCGTACTGCGGGTACTCTTCGGCAAGACGGAGCATATATCTGTCCCTGCTGACCTTTGCGATTATCGACGCCGCCGCGATGCAGGCGTATTTGCCGTCTCCGCCCACCACGCAGCGGCTTGGCAGCTCAAGGGGCGGAGTACGGTTGCCGTCTATCAGCGCAAAAGCCGCCGTCGGAACGCCTTCGACCGCTCTGCGCATCGCGAGAAAAGTCGCCTGAAGGATATTCAGCCGGTCTATTTCCTTTTCCGAGGCCGAAGCAACGCTCCACTCGGCCGCTTTTTCGCAGATCTCGGCATACAGGGCTTCCCTCTTTTTTTCGGAAAGCTTTTTGGAATCGTTCAGGCCCTCTATCACCGTTCCCGGCGGCAGCAGCACCGCGGCTGCGAATACCGGCCCGGCCAGCGGGCCCCTGCCCGCCTCGTCCACTCCGCATACGTTTCCGTAGCGTTCGAGCAATTCTCTGTCGGCTTCAAGCATCGGGCTCCTCCAGGCTGATCCTGCCTATCTTTCCCGCTCTGAATTCGTCAAGCAGGACCGCCGCCATGCGCAGGGTATCCTTCTCTCCGCCGGAGATCAGAAATCCCCTTTTCCCGGCCGCGGCCTCCAGCAGCTCCCGGCCGCTTTTCTCCCTGACGTCGCCGAGGCCGTAGCGCGAAGCGAGCATGGGAGCGTAGTCCCCGCTCAGTCTCTCCATCAGCGCGGCCGCCAGCTCTTCCGTATCCACGACCTCGTCCTTCACCGCTCCGGTAAAGGCCAGATTGAGGCCCACGGCGGGATCCTCGAATTTCGGCCACAATACGCCGGGGGTATCCAGCATTTCCAAACCGCGGTCCACGCTTATCCACTGCCGCCCGCGGGTCACCCCGGGCCGGTCGGATGCCGCCGCCGCCTTTCTTTTCGCGACCTTATTGATAAATGTGGATTTGCCCACATTGGGCACTCCCGCCACCATCACGCGCACGGGCCGGCCCGTCTGTCCCTTGGCGGCGTACTGCCTGAGCCGGTCTTTGAGCAGCGCCCTCACCGCTCCCGGGAAAGCGGACGTGCCTTTTCCGCTTTTGCTGTCGGTTTCGAGCACGGGGCATTCCCTTTCTCTGAAATACCTGAGCCATTTCCCCGTGGCCGCGGCGTCGGCGAGATCGCAGCGGTTCAGTATTATCATCCTCGGCTTTGAGCCCACTATCGCTCCGAGCTCCGGATTGCGGCTGGATATCGGTATGCGGGCGTCTATTATCTCGCATACGGCGTCCACCTGCCGCAGATCTTCCTCTATCGTCCTGAGGGCCTTGGTCATATGCCCCGGGAACCAGTTTATTTTCGGTATTCCGCCGTCTGTCATTTTATCGTTCCCATACCGGACAGCGGCAGTACTCTGAACAGCAGTCTGCCGAGAATACAGTGCGTATCCACCATTCCTATGCGGCTGTCGCGGCTGTCGGTGCTTCTGTTGCGGTTGTCTCCCATAACGAAAACGCAGTTTTCATCCACCTTGACGGGAAACTGCATATCGAGCTGCCTGTTTGTGGGCGCGGCGGTATACGGCTCGTCCAGCGCCTGTCCGTCCACATATACCACGCCCTCGTCAAAGTCGATATCCACCGTCTGCCCGCCGACCGCTATTACGCGCTTGACTATCGAGGAAGGGCCGTAGCTGTTTTTCGTCAGAACTACTATGTCTCCCTGCTTCGGCGTATAGAACAGACGCGAAATAATGATCTTGTCCCTGTCATGAAGCGTCGGCACCATTGAGCTGCCGTCCACGCTTATCACACGGAAAAGGAAAATGAACACAAGGATGCAAAGCACTATCGCCGATACTATGCTCTGCAGCCAATCGTATATCTCCGCGCGCACGTCTCCGCCGTTCTCTTTGCCGCCGTTTCCGGAGCCGGTGCGCGGCTGTTCGTTTTTGACGCTCTCTTCCACAGCGAGCCCTCCTTATAGAATAAAGGGGGCAGGAAGCCCCCTTTTTCCTTTTACAGTTTTTCTTTGACCTTTGCTTTCTTGCCCACTCTGTCTCTGATGTAGTAGAGCTTTGCGCGCCTGACCTTGCCGCGTCTCACAGCCTCGATCGACACGATATTGGGAGAGTGGATGGGAAATACCTTTTCGTATCCCACATTATAGGCAATGCGGCGTACGGTGATCGTCTCGTTGACTCCGCCGTGCTTTCTCGCAATAACGAGGCCCTCAAAAACCTGTATCCTCTCGCGGTTTCCTTCCTTGACTTTTACGGACACCCTTACGGTATCGCCCACGGCGATATCGGGCAGCTCGGGCTTCAGATACTGATCTGATAAAGCCTTGACCAAATCCATTTCTATCTTCCTCCTGTTTGAGAGGGGCGTTCGTACCGCGTCAGACGGCATAGGACCACCCTTAATAACGTCCGCAGACCTATGTATGATACCACAGTCATTTTAATAATGCAAGACTTTTTTTATCTGAATTTTTCCTTATTTTCCGTGTATATCTCCAGTCTTCGGGCGATGAAATACTCCGGCTTCAGTACGGAAGCGACGTCGGAGGGATTTACCGTGGGCTCGAAGGCGCTGAGCACAAGCTCGAGCCGTCCGTCCCGCGCGTCAAGCAGACTGATATGAGGGGCAATATCGAGCACGCCCTCTCCCCGCTTGGTTTTTTTAATTATTTCCAATTTGCCGGAGGCGAGCTTCGCGGCGGCCTGTTCCGTGTGATCCGCGCCGTCGGCGTAAAACAAGCGCAGCTCGCAGCGGGTAAACCTTATGGCTCCCGGCTTCATTACCGGCTCGCCGACCGAGATCATCCTCACGCCCTCGGGCAAAGTGCGGTTGAGATCGTCCGTCATATGCTCCCGGGGGCTGAGCACGTCCGCGTCGAGCAGTTAGCATACGCTCTCACAGCCCAGCTGCAGCGGAAGCAGCACCGACATCTGCGGATGCGGGTTGAAGCCCTCGCTGTGCTTCAGTTCCAGTCCCGCCCGTTTGAAGGCCCTTTGAAAGGTGCGCATGAGGTCCAGGTGCGAAAGATATCTTGCCCTTCCCGTTTTTTCGAAGACAAATCTCAGCTTACTCATCGCATCCGCCCTCTTTAAGCAGGCTGTCGGCTCCGCAGCCCAGGCACTGCCTGCGGCAGTCGGGGCTCGGCTCTCCCAGCCTTGCCTTGTGCAGCTCTCTCAGCAGGTGCTCGCGCCTTACTCCGTCGTCTATCATGTCCCAGGGCATCACTTCGTCCTCCGCTCTCTCCCTGCAGGCGTAAAAATCCGGGTCGATCCCGCTCTCGGCGAAAGCTCTCATCCACGCGTCATAGTCAAAATATTCTTCCCACGCCTGCAGGCCTCCCGTCGAAAGCGCCAGCTTTTCCAGCGCTTTTCCGATACGCCTGTCGCCCCTTGCGAGCACCGCCTCTATCGCGCTGACTTCGGGCGAATGCCAGCTGTAGCTTATGGCGCGGTTCTTCATGGCATCCTTCAGCATCTGCTGCTTGCGTTCGAACTGCCCTATGCTGTCCTGCGCGCACCATTGAAAGGGCGTCATGGGCTTGGGCACGAAGCAGGAGGTGCTTACGGTTATGCGGACCCCTCTGCTTTTGTTCGAGGCCGTGCGCTTCCATGTGTTCAGCACCTTATACGCTAAGTCGGCTATGGCGAGCACATCCTCATCCGTCTCGGTGGGCAGACCCAGCATGAAATACAGCTTTACCGAGTTCCACCCGCCCTCGAAGGCCGTAGCGCAGGAATTGAGTATATCTTCCTCGGTAACATTCTTGTTTATAACGTCTCTGAGCCTCTGAGAGCCCGCCTCCGGCGCGAAGGTCAGCCCGCTGCGGCGCACTCTCTGCACCTTTTTCATAAGCTCCATGGAGAAATTGTCCGCTCTGAGTGAGGGCAGCGACAGGCTGATCTTTCTCGGCTCGCACCATTCCAGCAGGCCGTCGCACAGCCCTTCTATATCTCTGTAATCGCTGGTGCTGAGCGAGGAAAGGCTCATCTCCTCATATCCGGAATTTGCCAGCGCCTGTTCGGCCTGCTTTATGAGCGTTTCCGTGCTTTTTGATCTGACCGGGCGGTATACATAGCCCGCCTGGCAGAAACGGCAGCCGCGTATACAGCCGCGAAACAGCTCCAGAACGGTGCGGTCGTGTACTATCTCCGTGGAGGGTATGATCGTATGCACCGGGAAATACGAGCCGTCCATATCCTCGACTATCCTTTTCAGCACCCTGCGCGGCTCGCCCTCTATGGATCTTACCGTGCCGTCGTCTGCATAGCTTATATCGTAAAGGCTCGGCACATACACGCCCCGTATTTCCGACGCGGCTTTGAGGAAACGGCCCTTGTCCCATTTTTCATCTCTGGCCCGCCGGTAAAGCTCGGTCAGCTCCACGTCTGCCTGCTCGCCCTCGCCTATCACGGCCAGGTCTATAAAATCCGCGAGCGGCTCGGGATTGAACATGCACGTCCCGCCGGCGAACACCAGCGGAGTGAGCTCCGGTCTGTCCGCGCTGCGCAGGGGCAGGCCGGCAAGCGAAAGCATGTCCAGCACCCCGACGTACGACATCTCATAGCCTACCGAAAAGCCTATTATGTCAAAATCCGCTATGCTGTCGCCGCTTTCGAGCGCATACAGGCCTATGCCGTTTTCCCGCATTTTATCCGACATATCCCGCCAGGGCTCAAACACCCGCTCGCACCATACGCCGTCGACCTCGTTCAGCACGCCGTAAAGGATGCGCATGCCGAGATTGGACATGCCTATCTCATAGGTGTCCGGAAAGCAGAGCGCGAAACGGACGTCCGTGTTTTCCCTGCTCTTTATTATCTCCCCGTATTCTCCTCCGGTATATCTCGCGGGCTTCTGCACACGGGGCAGTATTTTTTCAAGTTCGGGCCTCATTCGGATCCTCATTCCTTATGTTTGATCGGACAAAATTTCGCCCGCCGATATTTTACAACAGCCCGAAAGCAAAATCAACCAGAAGCCAAAACCCCGCCGCCGCCGCGCCGCGGCTGAACAGCCCGAAAGCAAGCATGATCAGCACGGAAACGCAGTCGAGCACCGTCCCTGCCCTCTGCGATATCCGGCCCGAGAGCATTCTGCCGCCGTCCAGCTTGGAGTACGGCAGGAGGTTGAACAGGGACAGCGCAAGGCTCACCCTGCCCGTCTCTCCGCGCGCAAGCGCGGCAAAAAGCAGTCCCGCCGCCGGTCCGGCAGCGGCGGAAATGATCGGGCTGCCGTGACTGTCCGCATCGATGCGCAGTCCGTGCGCCTCCATGCGTATCCCCGTCGGCTCTCCCCCGGTCAGCAGCATGGCGAGCAGGTGTCCGGTCTCATGAGCCAGCACGGCCGCCGAGGCTGCGAAAAACGCTTTTTTTCCGGCAAGCACATAGGCTCCCGCAATAAAAACAAGAAAGCCTCCGCTGACGTCGATACGTATTTTTTTAAGTGAGTTTTGGTTTGACATAGTATCCTTTTATGCTATACTCTTTTAAAGAGACAGAAGACGTTTTTTATACGTGCCAAGGAGCTTGAAAAAATGGATTACCGCAGCGAGGCTCCCGAAATAATCCGCGATTTCCTCAACTATCACGAGGTCATCCGCGGGCATTCGCAGAAGACCGTCGACGAGTATTATCTCGATCTGCGGACCTTCCTGCGTTTCCTGCTGCGCCGCCGCGGGATGGTCGACGCGAAAACGCCCTTCGACGAGACGGACATATCCGGCGTGGATCTGGATTTTCTCGCCGCGGTCGACCGCAGCGAAATATATGACTACATGAGCTTTCTCAGCCGCGACAGGGAAAGCGGCCACGGTCCGCGCGATAAGCGCAGCGGCCTTTCCGCCTCCAGCCGCGCCAGGAAGTTAGCGACGCTGCGTTCGCTTTTCAAGTATCTTACGGTCAAAACCGGCATGCTTGAAAAAAACCCTCTTGACGGCTTTGACTCTCCGCGTACCAAGCGCAGCCTGCCGAAGTATCTCAGTCTTGAAGAAAGCATCAGACTTCTGAGCAGCGTCGGCGGAAGAAACGCCGTGAGGGACCGGTGCATACTGACCGTTTTTCTCAACTGCGGCCTGCGTATCAGCGAGCTCGCCGGCCTGAACATGTCCGATTTCAGCGAGGATCATCTGCGGGTATTCGGCAAAGGCGGCAAGGAGCGCGTGGTATATCTCGACGGCGCCGCTCTCGCCTCCGTGGAAGAATATGCCGCCCTTCGCCGCGATATCGACGCCGAGTCTCCCGCCCTGTTCCTCTCGGAGCAGAAAAACAGGATCTCCCGCAGCACCGTCCACAGGCTCGTGAAAAACCATCTCGGCGAGGCCGGGCTTGCCATGGAGGGCTATTCGTCTCACAAGCTCAGGCATACCGCCGCTACGCTGATGCTGAAAAACGGCGTGGATCTGCGCACTCTTCAGGAGCTTTTGGGGCACGAGCATCTCAATACCACGGAAATTTACACTCACGTTGAAAACAGCGATCTGAGAACAGCGGCGCGGGCCAATCCTCTTTCGTCCTTCGACCCCGACGCGGATAAGGATCTGGATAAATAATGGTTTTTTCCGGTTTGCTTTTCATATTCATATACCTGCCTGTCACACTGGCCGTATACTACCTCTCGCCCCCGAAATGGAGAAACGCCTGGCTCTTTGCCGCCAATCTGATCTTCTACGGCTGGGGCGAGCCGGTATATGTGCTGCTTATGGTCTTTTCCGTAACGCTCAACTATGTTTCCGGTCTGCTGGTCGATGCCCGCCGCGACAGGGGCAAATTGATAATCGCCGTCAATACCGCCGTCAACCTGGCGCTGCTGATATTCTTCAAATACTATGATTTTCTTGCCGAAAATCTTTCCGCGATACCGTTTTTGTCCTTCATGCATCCTCTCGGCATCACTCTGCCGATAGGCATTTCCTTCTACACCTTCCAGACCATGTCCTATCCCATAGACGTATACCGGGGCGACGCGGAGGTGCAGCGCAGTTATATCAGCTTCGGCACCTTTGTTTCGCTTTTTCCCCAGCTGATCGCCGGACCTATCATACGCTACAAGAGCATCGCCTCGCAGCTGACCGAGCGCAGCGTGGATGTGCGGCGATTTTCCGCCGGAGTGACCCGCTTTTGCGCCGGACTGGCCAAAAAGGTGCTTCTTGCCAACAATATAGGCGCGCTGTGGGATGTATACGCCTCGCGCGACCCTTCTTCTCTGTCCGCCGCCGACGCCTGGCTGGGCGCCGTCGCCTTCAGCTTTCAGATCTACTTTGATTTTTCAGGTTATTCCGATATGGCCATAGGCCTGGGACATATGCTCGGCTTTGAGTTCTGCGAAAACTTCGATTATCCCTATATCTCCCGCAGCATTACGGAATTCTGGCGCCGCTGGCATATCTCCCTCGGCACATGGTTCCGCGATTATGTCTACATCCCCCTCGGCGGCAACCGCAGAGGCCTCGCCCGTCAGCTCCTGAACATATGCATAGTATGGGCGCTCACCGGCATATGGCACGGCGCGAGCTGGAATTTCCTTTTGTGGGGCGTGTATTACGCCCTGCTCCTGATGCTCGAAAAGCTGTTCCTGCTCAAAGCGCTCAAGCGCGCCCCGGCGGCCGTCGGTCACATCTATTCGCTTCTGCTGGTGGTCCTGGGCTGGGTGCTTTTCTCCGTAGAGGATATCGGAGGCTGCTTCCGCTACATTGCCGCGATGTTCGGCGCGGGCGGCGCGCTCGTCTCCGGAAGTGCGCTGTATTATCTCCGCTCCTTCGCGCCGACGCTGGCCGTTCTTGTCCTGGCGTCCACTCCTCTGCCCAAAAAGCTCTATTCCCGCCTTCCGGACAAAGCCGTTTCGGTCCTTACGCCAGTACTGACCGCGGCTGCGCTGCTGCTTTCCACGGCGTATCTGACGGACAGCACATACAATCCCTTCCTTTACTTCAGATTTTAGGAGCCGAAAATGAAAAAGACAGGAAGCATTATCAATACCGTCTGCTTTGCTCTTTTCATCGCCGTGTTCGCGGCGCTGCTCGTCCTTTCTCCGGATAAGGATATCTCCCCTCAGGAAAACCGCGTCCTCGCCCGGCTGCCGGCCTTCAGCTTTTCCGAGCTGTTCTCCGGCCGCTTCATGAAGGATTTCGAAAGCTGGATCACGGATCAGTTTCCTTTTCGGGACAGCTGGATAAGCCTTAAGTCCCGTGCCGAGCGTCTTTCCGGCAAGACCGAGAACAACAACGTCTTCTTTGCCTCCGACGACACTCTCATTACCCGTTTTCCCGCTCCCGACATGTCCGTGGTCGACGCCAACACCGCGGCGGTCAATGCTTTGGGCCAATACGCCGACGTATATCTTTCCCTTATCCCCACCGCCGCCGAGATATGGTCCGACCGGCTCCCCGCTCACGCCGACACGGCCGATCAGCGCGCGCTCATAGAGTATATTTATCACGGCTGCGGCGTGAATACCGTCGATACCTGCTCCGCTCTGTACGCCCACCGCGGCGAATACATCTATTACCGAACCGACCATCATTGGACAACGCTCGGAGCATATTACGGCTATACGGCGCTCTGCGCCGCGATGGGGCTTGAGCCCGTTGACGGCTATGTGCCGCAGACGGTCACCGACGGCTTTTACGGCACGGCCTATTCTTCCTCCGGCGTTCGCTGGGTGGAGCCCGACGAAATAGACATATATGTTCCCGCGGAGGGTGTGCGCGTTACCGACTATAACGGCCGGGAGCACGAGGGCTCGGTCTATGATATGAGCAAACTTGAGGGCAAAGATAAATACGCGGTGTTTTTCGGCGGAAACACGCCGCGCATGATCATCGATACGGGCCGCGAGGGCGGCAGTCTTCTGCTCCTGCGGGACTCCTACTCCGACTGCGAGCTGCCTTTCCTGTTTGCCCATTTTTCCCGCATCCACGTACTCGACCTGCGCTATTACCGTATGAGCGTAAAGGATTATATTGCCGACAACGGCATAGACGCCGTCCTTGTGAACTACGGTCTGAGCAATTTCTGCACCGATCTGTCCCCCGCCCTCATGGGCATATAGGCAAGCGCATCCCCGTCACTGCCTGCCGGCGTCGGATCTTTACGGTGCCTTTCTTTCGCGGCACGGCCGCGGCAATCAAACCACGGAGGGTCTCACCATGACAAAAAACATGAAAAAAACCGTCATTTTCCTCGCTGCGGAGCTGATTTTCCTGTGCCTTTCGCTTCCGGCGAAATTTCCTCTGCTTTTGAGGCTGATTTTTGCCGCCGCCTCGTTTGCATCCCCTCTCCCGATGCTGATGCCCGGGATGATCGAAGATATCAAGCGCAAAGCGGTCACATTCCGTCTGCTCATACCCGCCGCGCTGCTTATCACGCTCTGCACCGGCGCGTATATCGCCGCGGAGGTCGGCATGCTGCTGTACCGCGCCGCGACCCTTCTGCTGCCCTTCCGCTCGGACCGCTCCCGCGCCGTAGCGGAAAACCGGCTTGAAATGTCCGGGCTTTCCGAGCACTCCGCCGTATTCGATCCCGTGCCGGACGTGAGAGGCCGCTTATTCGTCTTTTTACGCGACTACCTTACTTATATCATCCTCGCGGCCGCGCTGATAACCGGCGTACTTACCGCGCTTCTTTCGCCGCGCGGGATCGTCGAAGGCATAAGACGCGCCTGCGTGCTCATCGCCGTTTCCGGCACCGCGCCGCTTTTCGCCGCCTTCCCCGCGGCCGATCTTTCCGCCGCCGCCGCCGCGGCGGAAAACAATACGGTATTCGCTTCCGGCGCCATTCCTGCCATGCTTGACGTCAACTGCGTATACATGTCCGCCTCCGAAAGCAAACGCTTCGGCAATGCTCAGGCTGTCAGCGCGAACTCCGATTTCATAAAGCCCGACGGGCTCATCATGCTTGCCGCCACGGCGCAAGCCGCGGCGGGCGGACCGATGGCGGCCGTTCTGAGCGGGCTTTGCCCCGGCGAGATCGACGTTTCCGCCGTGTCGTCATTCAACGATCTGCCCGGCTACGGCGTGATAGCCTCCATGCGGGATATCACGGTCCTTGCCGGAAGCGCGGAGCTCATGCGGCAGAGCGGACTGCCCGTGATAGGTTTCCGCGACGTAGAGAACATAGTACATGTGGCGGTAAACGGCAGATACGCGGGCTTTATAATGCTTGACGGCGACGAGCTGACCGAAAGCGAATTCCGCAGCGAGCTCAGCGGCATGGGCATACGCGCTCTCAGCTCATTGAATCAGCGCGGCAAGAATGACGTAACGCTTATTGCCTCTTCCGACGGCAGTGACCGCGGCGAGCTGTTTGACGCCGACGTCTACGCGGCCCTCGGCGCCCGCGGCGACGAGGCGGGGGTATATTCGGCCATGGGCGGCTTTGAGGCTCTGCGGCGGATATTCCGGCTGAGCTATAACGCGCTGAGCGTCCGCACCGGCACGTTCATGATCTCCGCCTGTCTCAAGCTGCTGCTCATACTCACGGCGATATTCGGCTTCGTTCCCGTATGGCTCGCCGTGGCCGTCGAGGCAGTCGGAGTGTACGTGGGATTGATGTTCGCCCTCCGCGCATTGGACATATAGGACAGGGGACGGTTCCTTGTCTTCATCTGTTTTCGCGCAGCCATTTTTCGATGATACCCTTTGATACGCCGGTCACACGCACGAGCTGCCTAATAGAAGCCCCCTTTTCATGCGCTTTTACAATTCCTTTTTCCTGTTTTTTCCGGGGCAGAGAAAGGAACTCGGCGATATTGTCCACATGGCCGTACTTATGCACGAGTGCAGCGGCGGCTTCTTCCGTGATGGGGTGACGTATCGGTTCAGTTATATCCATACACTCGTCGGCGCAGCGCTTCGCATGATAAGCAAAGAATTCTTCCCGCCCGATCCATTCCAAAGGCATTTCTATATCCGTAAGGTTTCCCGTATGATCGTCTTCGTAATCCGAAAAGCTGCTGTATTCATAATGCAGCTCCTTACTGAAGCCGCCTTTAACGGGGTTATAATGGATATACCGGATCACTGTTTTTAAATAGACGTCATCCTCCACAGGTTCGCTTTTGAAGCGATCCTGAAACAGGTGTCCAACGCGCTCGTAACGCGAATTGTACCAATAAACGTAATTGCTGCCTATCCGTTTCATGATGATATCCAGCGGATCATTTTCAACCTTCAGCAGCAGATGAACGTGGTTATTCATTAAACAATATGCGTACAGTTGGAATCCGCTTTTCTCTTTGCTGACGGAAAGGATCTTCAAAAACTTCTTTTTGTCGAGATCATCCTCAAAAATATTTTGTTTCCCGATCCCACGCAGCATCACATGATAAATCCCGGTGACGCTTGGCCGTCTGGCTGTTCTGGGCATAATAATCACCTCGAGGAAATCATACCTCGAGGTGAAACATATGTCAAGACAAGGAACCGTCCCCTGTCCTTTTAAAAAGCTCCCCGCTTCGTCTGCAGGCAGAAGCAGACAAAGCGGGGATGTTTCATACTGTTCAAGACCCGAACGTCAGTACGGGCTTTGCGCCGGATTACTCCTCAACGGCAACGACGACGCCGGAACCGACGGTCCTGCCGCCCTCGCGGATAGCGAAGCGGAGCTCCTTCTCGATGGCTATGGGGGTGATCAGTTCGACATTCATATCAACGTTGTCGCCGGGCATGCACATCTCAACGCCCTCGGGCAGGGTGATGACGCCGGTAACGTCGGTGGTACGGAAATAGAACTGAGGTCTGTAGTTGTTGAAGAACGGAGTGTGGCGTCCGCCCTCGGCAGCGGTCAGAACGTACACGCGGCCGGTGAACTTGGTAAGGGGCTTGATGCTCTTGGGAGCAGCCAGGACCTGGCCTCTCTCAACGTCGCTCTTGGCAATGCCGCGAAGCAGGCAGCCCACGTTGTCGCCGGCTTCCGCGAAATCGAGGGTCTTGTGGAACATCTCGGTACCGGTAACGGTGGTCTCCTTGGTCTCCTTGATGCCGACGATCTCGACCTTGTCGCCGACCTTGACCATGCCGCGCTCGACACGGCCGGTGGTAACGGTGCCGCGGCCGGTGATGGTGAAAACGTCCTCGATGGGCATAAGGAAGGGCAGGTCGCTCTTGCGCTCGGGAGTGGCGATCCAGCTGTCGACAGCGTCCATGAGCTCACGGATGCACTGATACTCGGGAGCGTTGAAATCGGTGGAAGAGCTCTCCAGGACCTTAAGAGCGGAGCCCTTGATGATCGGGGAATCCTCGGGGAAGCCGTAGGAAGCGAGCAGTTCGCGGACTTCCATCTCAACCAGCTCAAGGAGCTCGGGATCGTCGACCTGGTCGACCTTGTTGAGGAAAACGACTATATCGGGCACGTTGACCTGACGGGCAAGCAGCAGGTGCTCACGGGTCTGGGCCATGGGGCCGTCGGACGCGGCGATAACGAGGATAGCGCCGTCCATCTGCGCAGCGCC
>JAGDDB010000169.1 GCA_017958265.1 Oscillospiraceae bacterium
ACCCGTCCCATAGTCGGCGGTCTGATCCTCTCGCAGGGCAACATTGAGGTAAACTGTGCGCTTGACACGCTGCTTTCCCTGCGCCGCAACGAGCTTGCGGGGGCGGCGGCCGGGCTGCTGTTCGATCAAGGAGCCGCCGGTGAAGAAAAAGACTAAAGACACGGATTATCTGTTTTTGTCCGCGTATGTGCACGCCTGTCAGGCGCGTCTCGGCGAGGTGCCGGTGAACAAGCCCGTGATATTCAGCGAGCTTTCCTCCATGGCTCCCGACAGCCGGCTTGTGGATTTCTTCCGTCTGAAATATGACTACCACAACGCCAAGGTGCTGGTTAAAAGCACCGCTTCCGGGGTCATTGAGGACCGTCTGCTGTCGCCTCTCGGCCGCTTTGACGCCGCCCTGCTGAAAAACGCGTATCTGGAAAACAGCCTCTCCGGATTATCGGCGGAGTTTTCCGCCGCCCTGCTGGACGCCAAAGACACCCTTGCCCGCACCGGTGATCCGCGCCTGTCCGATTTCATACTCGACAAGGCGTATATCGCCGAGCTGCTGCACACGGCTCAGGCCGCCCGCAGCGCTTTTTTGGAGGGCTATGCGCGTCTGTTTGCCGACAGCATCAATCTGCGTTCCGTAGTCCGCATGCTGAAAAGCGGAGTTGAGCGCGATAAGCTCGACAGCATCCTGAGCGACTGCGGCACGGTTTCGCCCGGAGCGATAAAGGCCGTCTATCCCGAGACCTCCGCCGTTTTGAAGCTCTATTCCTCCACCAAGCTCGCTCCGACCCTGCATGAGGCGGAAACAGCCGCCGCGGGCGGCGGCTTCTCGGCCTTTGAAGAGCAGTGCCGCGCGGCTTTGGACGGACATATGGATTCTCTGAAGCTTCAGTGCTTCGGAGAGCAGCCACTGATCTACTATCTGTACACCATCGAGGGGATCAAATCATGAGCTTATATAAGATCGCAGTTATAGGCGACCGCGAGAGCGTGCTGGGCTTCAGAGCTTTGGGTCTGGAGGTATACTCCGCCGACGAGGACAGCGTGAAGGACATATTCAAGCGGCTTTCACACAGAGAATCCCGCTATGCGATAATCTATGTCACCGAGGATTTCGTTCCTCTTCTCAGCGCGGAAATATCGGCCGTTGCGGATGAGCTTGTTCCCGCGATAATTCCCATACCCTCCAAAAACGGTTCACTCGGACTCGGCGCCGCGGCGCTCAGCTCCACCGTGGAGCGCGCCGTAGGCGCAAACATACTATGATTTGCCGCTTTTTGAGCGGTGAAATGGAGAATATGATATGAGCGGTAAAATAATCAAGGTTTCCGGCCCTCTTGTTGTGGCCGAGGGTCTTGCGGACGCCGGCATGGCCGACGTCGTCAAGGTCGGCAGTCAGGGTCTGAAGGGCGAGATACTCACCATGACAGGCGACAGGGCCTCCATCCAGGTCTACGAGGAAACGGCCGGTCTCGGACCGGGCGCGGAGGTGGTCACCACCGGCGCGCCTCTCTCCGTGGAGCTCGGACCCGGACTTCTGGAAAACATATACGACGGCATCCAGCGCCCGCTGCAGGCCATAAAGGCCATGGCCGGCGACACCATTGCCAGAGGCATAGACATACCCGCCCTCGACAGGGAAAAGAAATGGCATTTCGTTCCCTCGGTCTCCGCGGGCGTCTCCGTAGTCGGCGGCGACATAATCGGAAGCGTGCAGGAGACCGTTGCGATCGCGCACAAAATAATGATCCCTCACGGTATTGAGGGCGTTATCGAGGAAATATACGAGGGCGATTTTACGGTGACCGACATCGTCGCCAAGGTGCGCGGCTCCTCCGGCGTCACGGACATAACCATGTCTCAGAAATGGCCCGTGCGCAAAAACAGACCGTACAAGAAGAAATTCCTTCCCGACACGCCCATGCAGACCGGTCAGAGGGTCATCGATACCCTCTTCCCCATCGCCAAGGGCGGCACGGCGGCAGTACCCGGCCCCTTCGGCAGCGGCAAGACCGTCGTGCAGCACGCGCTGGCGAAATGGGCGGACGTGGACGTTGTGGTATATATAGGCTGCGGCGAGCGCGGCAATGAGATGACCGATGTTCTCAACGAGTTCCCCGAGCTGCAGGATCCCCGCACCGGCGAGCCGCTGATGAAGCGCACCGTGCTCATCGCCAACACCTCCGATATGCCCGTCGCCGCGCGAGAAGCCTCGATATATACCGGCATCACCATAGCCGAATATTTCCGCGACATGGGCTACGATGTTTCCGTCATAGCCGACTCTACCTCCCGCTGGGCGGAAGCTCTGCGCGAGATGTCGGGCCGCCTTGAGGAAATGCCCGGCGAGGAAGGCTACCCCGCCTATCTTGCTTCCCGCATAGCCCAGTTCTATGAACGCGCCGGCTGCATCGAGTGCCAAAGCTCCGACGGACGCCGCGGCTCTCTTTCCGCCATAGGCGCCGTTTCGCCTCCCGGCGGCGACACCTCCGAGCCGGTATCCCAGGCCACGCTCAGAATAGTCAAGGTCTTCTGGGGGCTGGATTCTTCTCTTGCCCACGCCAGACATTTCCCCGCGATCAACTGGCTCAACAGCTATTCCCTGTATTTGGACAACCTGGGCCCGTGGTATGACCGCAATTTGGGCAAGTCCTACCTTGAAAACAGGAGCCGCGCGGTCTCCGTGCTGCAGGAAGAGGACGAGCTGCAGGAAATAGTCAAGCTGGTCGGTCAGGATTCCCTTTCTCCCTCGGACCGTCTCACCATGGAAACGGCGAAGATGATAAGAGAGGACTTTCTCCAGCAGAACGCTTTTGTGGATATAGACAACTATTCCGAATATGACCGTCAGGCAAAGCTGATGCAGATCATATTGGACTATGACTCTCTGTGCCGCAGCGCTCTTGACAAGGGCGCAGACCTGAACAAACTCATCGCCATAGAAGCCCGCGAGCGGATAGGCAGGGCAAAATCGGTGCCTGCCTCCGAGTATGAGCAGCGTTACGAAGAGCTGGCCGCCGATATGGCCGCTCAGATCAAGGAGGCGTCCAATGATTAAGGAATACAAGACCATACGCGAAATATCCGGCCCCCTTATGGTGATCAAGGACGTTGAGGGCGTCACCTATGACGAGCTTGCCGAAATAGAGCTCCCCACCGGCGAGACCCGCCGCTGCAAGGTCCTTGAGGTCAACGGCGGCAACGCCGTGGTGCAGCTGTTCGAGAGCTCCGCGGGCATAAATCTTGCCGAGAGCAAGGTGCGTTTTCTCGGTCACGGGCTGGAGCTCGGCGTTTCCGCCGATATGCTCGGCCGCGTTTTCGACGGCATGGGCCGGCCGATAGACGGCGGTCCCGAGATACTTGCCGAGAAATGGCTGGATATCAACGGTCTGCCCATGAATCCCGCCGCGCGTCACTATCCTTCCGAGTTTATTCAGACGGGCATTTCCGCCATCGACGGCCTCAACACCCTCGTCAGAGGACAGAAGCTGCCCATATTCTCCGGCTCCGGTCTGCCCCACGCCAACCTCGCCGCTCAGATCGCGCGTCAGGCCAAGGTCCTCGGCACGGAATCGAAGTTTGCGGTCGTCTTTGCCGCCGTCGGCATAACCTTTGAGGAGTCGGAGTTCTTCGTGAACGAATTCCGCCGCACGGGCGCCCTGGACAGGACGGTGCTTTTCACCAACCTTGCCTACGACCCCGCCGTGGAACGCATATCCACTCCGCGCATGGCGCTGACCGCCGCGGAATATCTCGCCTTCGAGAAGGACATGCACGTGCTGGTCATCATCACCGATATAACCAACTACGCCGAGGCCCTGCGCGAAATATCCGCTGCGCGCAAGGAGGTCCCCGGCCGCCGCGGTTATCCCGGCTACCTGTATACCGACTTTGCCAGCATCTACGAAAGAGCCGGCCGCCGCATAGGCAAGGAAGGCTCCATAACCATGATCCCCATCCTCACCATGCCCGAGGACGATATCACCCACCCCATCCCCGACCTTACCGGATATATCACCGAGGGACAGATAATCCTTTCCCGCGAGCTGTATCTGAAAAACATCATGCCCCCCATCGACGTGCTGCCCTCTCTGTCGCGTCTTAAGGACAAGGGCATCGGCGAGGGCAAGACCAGAGCGGACCATGCCGGCACCATGAACCAGCTTTTTGCCGCCTACTCCGCCGGCAAGGACGCCAACGAGCTTATGACGATATTGGGCGAGGCGGCTCTTTCCGATACGGATAAGCTTTACGCCAAGTTCGCCCGCGAATTTGAAAAGCTCTATATCGGTCAGGGACAGAACACCGACCGCAATATCGAGGAGACCCTCAGCATAGGCTGGCAGCTGCTGTCCATACTGCCCAAGAGCGAGCTCAAGCGCATAAAGACCGAGTTTATCGAACAGTATCTTCCCAAACAGGAGGCGTAAGCTATGGCGATCTCGTCGGATATCAAGCCGACCCGCATGGAGCTGAAAAAAACAAAAGCCCGTCTGAAGACCGCCGTAAGAGGGCATAAGCTCCTCAAAGACAAGCGCGATGAGCTCATGCGTCAGTTCCTGATCATCGTGCGCGAAAACAGGGCGCTGCGCGAAAAGGTGGAGCAGGGTCTTGATAAGGCCATGCGCGCCATGGCCGAGGCCTCCGAGCTGATGAGCCCGGAGATACTCGAGCAGTCTCTGCTTTATCCCAAGCAGAGCGCGCAGGTCAAAATAGACCTGAAAAACATCATGAGCGTGAATATCCCCCAATATGATTTCATCACCCGCACCGATGCCGCGGCGGACATATACCCTTACGGCTACGCCATGACCTCCGGTGAGCTTGACGACGCCGTCGACGCCTTTTCAGACGTATTCAGAGACATGCTTACCCTCGCTCAGGCCGAAAAATCCATGCAGCTCATGGCCGCGGAGATAGAGCGCACCCGCCGCCGCGTCAACGCGCTGGAATACGTGATGATACCCGAAATGGAGCAGACGATACGCTATATCACGATGAAGCTGGAGGAAAACGAGCGCGGGAACATAACGCGCCTTATGAAGGTAAAGGATCAGATCCTTCAGGACGCTCACGGCTACGATTACTGAGCCGGACATATCGCGCAAAACACCCCGCGGGCAAAGTCTTTCGGACTTTGCCCGCGCGTTTTTTGCCTTCATTCGGACATTGACGCTTTAAGCGCCATACTGTATAATATCCGTGAAATAAACGCCGTCCCGCAAAGGAGCTTCAAAAGATTGATATGGACATTGATCAGCTCAAATATTTCATAACGATAGCTCAGACGCTTAATTTTTCCGAGGCAGCCAGACGCGTAGGTCTTGCGCAGCCCTCGATAAGCCATCATATCAACGAGCTGGAAAAGCATCTCGGCTGCCAGCTCTTCGTCCGCTCGCGGCGCAGCGTCAGTCTCACCGATGCCGGCCTGAAGCTGCTCCCCTACGCCGTGGAGATCGTGGACCTGGCAGAAAAGGCCGCGTTCCAGCTCAATCATTTTGAGCAGGGCAAGGGCGGGCATATCACCATCGCCGCTCTCACCACCTCCAGTCAGGCTCTTTCGGAATGCCTCGCCGGCTTCTCCGTGCTGTATCCCGACATCACCGTGGATATCAATTTTACCTCCGGCAGGACTCAGATGATGGAGATAAACGAGGGAAAATACGATTTCTATTTTACCGTGGAGCAGATGGTCCCCTCCGGCGAGACCTACGAATATATGCGCACGCATACCGATTATCTCTGTCTCGCCATGCCGAAAAACCATCCCATGGCCGATAAGCCCCTGGACTTTGAAGCCCTTAAAGACGAACGCTTCATCGCCATATCCGAAAGCGACGGCCCCACGCTGTATGCCTGCATACATAATGTCTGCGCCGCCCGCGGCTATACGCCAAAGGTCACCTGTCAGTATGACCGCGCCGAAGCAGTGCTCCTCTCCGTGGGCTCCGGGCTGGGCATATCCATAATCCCGGGCGCGATAAGCCGGGTGTTCTATTCGGAGAACGTGGCGTTCAAGCGCATAGAGGGCGACGACGCGATAAGGCAATACGTTCTTGCCTGGCGCAGCAGCACCACCAATCCCGCAGCCCGCCTTTTCATAGATGTCGCCCGTGATATTTTCATAAACAGGAAAGGTAACCGAGATAATGCCTAAAGCTTTTGTAATAGACGTCGCCAAGTGCAGCGGCTGCTACAACTGCCAGCTTGCCTGCAAGGATGAGCACGTCGGCAATGACTGGACGCCCTATGCTCTGCCTCAGCCGGATATCGGCCAGTTCTGGTGCCGCGTGGAGGAGCATGTACAGGGGACGATACCCAAGGTGCGCATCCATTATATCGCCCGGCTCTGCAATCACTGCCGCAAGCCCGCCTGCGCCTCCGTCTGTCCGGAAAAGGCGATCTATACCCGTGACGACGGCTTTGTCATCATCGACCCCGAAAAATGCGCCGGCTGCGGCGAGTGCGTATCCGCCTGCCCTTACGGAGCGATCTTCATGAACGCCGGGCTGAAAAAGGCCCAGAAATGCACCGGCTGCGCCCATCTGCTGGACAACGGCGCAAAGCTTCCCCGCTGCGTTGAAGCCTGTCCCACGGACGCTATAATGTTCGGCGAAGAGGATGAGCTCGTCGATCAGATCGAAGGCGCCTCGGTATCCAGGCCCGAGACCGCCTGCTTCCCCCGCGTGTATTACCGCAATATTCCCGGCAAATTCATCGGCGGCACGCTCTACGACCCCGAGGAAAACGAGGTCATCATCGGCGCGCGCTGCCTGCTGCACAGCGGAGGGAAAAATTGGGAGACCCTTTCGGACAGCTACGGAGACTTCTGGTTCAACGATCTGCCCGTCGGCCTTTTCGATCTGGTGATAGAGGCCCGGGGCTACCGCTGCAAAACCTTTGAGAATATCAAGACTTCAAACGCCGTCAATCTCGGCGACATACCGCTGGAGAAGGATAAAACGAACTGAAAGTACCGAAACCGCAGATCACCGTTTTGGTGATCTGCGGTTTTTCATTGTCCGATCTGCTTTTTCAGCCATCGTACCATATCCCCCACGCTGCTTTCCACGGATCGCGGCGCGTAGCCCAGGACCGCTTCCGCGGCTTTCCTGCTGAAACGGCTGTTGGACTCGAGCACGGCGACGGAATACGGGGTAAAAAAGAGCGGTCGTTTTTTCCTCAGACTGCGTCTTTCATAACAGGGAGCCGCCAGCTTTGCGAGGCTTATGGGCAAAAATGACACCGCACGCCTGATGTTAAGCGCCTTTTTTGCCGCGTTGAGTATTTCTCGTACGGAAGCATACTGCCCGGAGAGTATATATCCGTGTCCCGGCAGCCCGTGCTCCGCGCAGGCCGCTATGCCCGCGGCAACGTCGCGCACGTCCACAAAATCATAACCGCCCTTCACCGCAAACGGGAGCTTCCCCGCAGCAAAAGACAATAGCATGTTCGTGATGCTTCCTTTTCCGCTGTCGCCGGGCCCGATGATGCCCGACGGGAAAACCACGCTTGCGTTCAGCCCGCGCTCCGCCGCGTCAAATACGAGCGAGGTCGCTATGGCCTTGCTTTTCGCGTAGTCCCCTTTGACGAGCTCCGGCGAAAAAACGGCCTGCTCCGTGATCTCCGTTCCCTTCGGTTTTTCGGGGATCGCGTGGACCGAGCTGACGTATACCAGTTTGCCTACTCTTCTGCGTTCGCAGTGCCGCAGGATATTGTTCGTACCCCCCGCGTTTACTCTGTATATCATATCTCCCGGATCGGAGGCCACCGAAACGATCCCGGCGCAATGAATGACGCAGCTGTTCTCATCGGCCTCGGATAAAAAACGCTCCAGCGCCTTATCGTCGCATACGTCGCCGCAAACCGTGCTTACGCCGTCCGGCAGATCGCCCGCAAGAGCGTCGTTTTCCAGGACCAGGGCGCATATCTCCGCGCCTTTCCCACTGAGCTCCGCCGTCACCGCTCTTCCGAGGAAACCCGTCGCGCCGGTTATATAATATCTTCCGAACACAGTACCCCCTCCTTTTCGCGCACAAGTGTTGATTATCTTTCACAAGTACAGTATAATCTCCCCGGCGAGCGTCGGCAACCGACAATGCCCGCCGGGGAGAAAGATAAGCGACAATCGCCGCAATGGTGTTGAGAAAGGGTGCTTTTTTATGAAAAAGACCGACGCAAGGGTGCGATATACGCGCCGTGTATTGAAAGAGACTTTCCTTTCCCTGCTGAGGGAAAAGCCGGTCAACAAAATAACGGTCAAGGAGGTCTGCGAGATCGCGGAACTTAACCGCGCTACCTTTTACGCGCATTACAGCGACTGCTTCGCGCTTATGGAGAGCATTGAGCAGGAGCTTATCGACGCCTTTGAAAACACCTTGAAACTGTTGGATACCTCCGGCGTCGGCGCGCTGATCGAAGCGATATATTCCATGGTCGAGCAGAACGAAGACGCCTGCAGAGTACTCATCTTCAACGGCGCAAGCCCCTCCGTTCTCGGCCGTATGATAGACCTTGCCCGCGCGGAAAGCATCGCATATTGGAAAAAGCAGCTTCTGCATGCCTCCGACGAAGAGCTGGAAATGCTTTATACGCATCTGTCGAACGGACTCATGAACGTTGTGGTGGGCGGGTATGACAAGTACAGCCGTGACAGCGTCGTGCGTTTCGTCGACCGTATCGTAAAAAGCAGCTTGGCGCTGTTCAGTCAGCCCGCTCGGCCGAGCGGCGTCTGAACGGCCGTGCCCTTCATGCCGTAAGTTGACCGCCTGCCGGTTTTCACGGGCCGAAGAGTTTTGACTCCCTTCATATCTTTTTTTCGGAAGCGCATCCCATCCTGCAGGCCGCGCAGTTTCCCGTGCATGCGCCGTTCCCGCGTTTTCTGTCTTTTGCGAGAATTGCCGCGGCGGCGCCGACCATCAGCAGTACTGCCGCAAGAACAATTACCGTGACCGCATTTTCCGCAAGCCATACAAACATGATTTTCATCTCCCTTCATTATATTCGTCTTCAAACCTTCACCGCATGTGTGAGCGTGGCAGCTTCCTTATATTTTCTGAAAAACAGCATATATACCATTACGGCAAGCAGGACAAACGCCGCTGTAAGGCTTATCACGTTCACGGCCGTTCCCGCCCCCGCAGCTAAATTCCCCGCAAGGAGGTTTCCGAACTGATTTATCATTACGGAGACCGCGTAGGCAAAGCCGCACTGATAACCTATCGCGAACCATGTCCACCCCGCGTTGTTCATTTCGCGCCTGATAGCGCCGATAGCGGCGAAGCACGGAGCGCAGAGGAGATTGAAAACGAGGAACGAGAACCCGGCCGTCTTCGTGGCAAAGGCTGCCGCAATTCCCATCCGGTCGCCGTACAGAATGCCCCTCGTGCCGACGATGTTCTCTTTTGCAACAAGACCCGTGACGGAAGCGACGGCCGCTTTCCAGCTGCCCCAGCCGAGCGGCGCAAAGATCCGGGCGATCGCTTTGCCGATACGGGCAAGTATGGAATATTCCATTTCCTCTTCCGTGAGCATGCGGAACGCTCCGTCCGCCCACCCGAAGAAAGACGCGAACCATACAACGATCGTGGAAAGCAGAATGATCGTGCCCGCTTTCTTAATGAAAGACCGGCCGCGCTCCCATGTCGAACGGAGCACGTTCTTCAATGTGGGCAGGTGATACGCGGGCAGTTCCATTACGAACGGAGCGGGATCGCCCGCAAACCGTCTTGTCTTTTTAAGCATGACGCCGGAAACGATGATCGCGGCCATTCCGATGAAGTACGCCGCAGCTGCTATCCACGCGGAGCCGTCGAAAAGCGCACCGGCGATCATTGATATAAACGGGAGCTTGGCGCCGCAGGGAATAAACGTAGTGGTCATGATGGTCATGCGGCGGTCACGCTCGCTCTCTATCGTTCTTGACGCCATGATCCCCGGTATACCGCATCCCGTACCTACGAGCATGGGAATAAAGGACTTGCCCGAAAGGCCGAACCGCCTGAAAATACGGTCAAGGACGAAGGCGATACGCGCCATGTAGCCGCAGCCCTCAAGGATCGCAAGCAGGAAGAACAGAACGATCATCTGAGGCACAAAGCCGAGAACGGCGCCGACGCCGGCAACCATACCGTCTTTTATCAGTCCGTACAGCCATTCGGGGATCCTCGCGTTTCCTTCGCCGTCGAGAAGGACCATGTCGAGCAGGGCGGGAACGCCGGGTACCCAAACGCCGTCCTCGGCGGGATCGGGCTCTTCAAATCCTTTTTCTTCAAAATATGCCGCCGCTTCCCTGAACGTCATGCCGTTTGCCGTTTCTTCATCCGCGTCATCGGGCACCGTGTCAAACCAGACGGTCACTTTTGATACTTCGAGCGTTTCTTCATCCGTAACCTCCGTTTCGGCGGAGCTGACATCGGTCGTGAAGTTTTTTATTTCGGCGATGAGTTCGTCCTCTTTAAAATCTTCGTCCCCGGCGCCGAACTCAAACCCGTATGCCGCAAGAGCGTTCGACGCGGCCGCGTAGTTTTCCGCTTTTTCTTCCGAGGCGGCGCTTCCTATGCCGAGCAGATGAAAACCGTCGCCGAACAGGCCGTCGTTTGCCCAGTCGGTCGCGGCGGCGCCGAAGCCGACCATCGCTATGTAATAAACGAGGAACATGACGACCGCGAAAACAGGCAGACCGAGCCATCTGTTTGTGACTATCTTATCTATCTTATCGCTTTTGGTAAGTCCTGCGCGGCTTTTCTTCCTAAAGCAGGCCTTAATGACCCCGGCGATGAAAATGTATCTTTCATTCGTTATTATGCTCTCCGCGTCGTCGTCAAGCTCTTTTTCCGCCGCCTTGATGTCTGCCTCTATTTGGGAGAGGACGCTGCTGTCGAGCTTCAGTGATTCGAGCACCTTTTCGTCGCGCTCGAATATCTTTACGGCATACCATCTTTGCTGCTCCTCCGGGAGATCATGAACGACCGCCTCTTCAATATGGGCAAGCGCGTGTTCAACCGGCCCCGAAAAGCTGTGCTGAGGCACAGTCCTGCCGTTTTTCGCCGCGCTGATCGCCGCGTCCGCAGCTTGAGCTATACCCGTTTCCTTCAAAGCGGATATTTCGATTACCGGACAGCCTATCTGACGCGACAACTCGGCGATATCTATTTTATCGCCTTCTTTCCGAACAAGATCGATCATATTGATCGCGACGACGACCGGGATGCCGAGTTCGGTCAGCTGTGTGGTCAGATAAAGATTTCTTTCGAGATTGGTGCCGTCCACGATATTGAGTATCGCGTCTGGCCGCTCGCCTATCAGGTAATTTC
>JAGDDB010000170.1 GCA_017958265.1 Oscillospiraceae bacterium
GATTTATCGTCCTGATCGTAGCACCACGGCAGATAGACGTACGCGTATTTGTGATAGGTCTTTCCGTTTTCATAAACGGCCGTATCGTACTCCAGCCGCTTGACCCGGCCGATCTTCTCGGGAACGCCCGTTCTGAGGCGGCAGTTTTCCTCAAACACGGTCTCATAGGGGATGACCTCGCCGGGCTTTGTGATTATTTTTCTGAATTCGTTCATAATGTTACCATCTCTCTCATTTTGCGCCGATACGTTTATTTGCCGCTGTAAAGAAGGATATCGGATATTTCGTTGTAAATCCTCTCCGCGTGGCGGCGGAAGCGCTTTTCCATGAGCACATCCTGCTCCTCCGTGCCGTCGAGGATATCGAGCGAGATTATCTCGGATATTCCGTCGCTCATAGAGAGGGAAACTGTATAGCAGTTGTCCTCGCGCGGGGCGTGCGAGGTCTTTACCAAGCCGCGCGCCTTCATGGCGTCCGCCGCGGCCTTCGCGTTTTTCTCCGCCTTTATGCGCACGGAATAGGGGATGCTGTTTTCCGTGACCCTGCCGTTTTTGCGGCCCTTGTCGGTAATTGTATAAGAGCCGTCAAACTCCGAGAGGTGCCCCGTTTCGCAAAGCTCGGCAAGGCAGCCGGCAAAATCGAAAGAGTTTATTCCCTCGTCGCAGAGCGTGAGATCGGCGAGGGTATCGAGCTCCACGCCGTCCGGCAGGCGCTGCATGATGAAAAGTATCAGCATTATTATCCCGAGTTCGTCATGAATGAATCCGGCCATGGTGATGTTCCTCCGTTGTGATATTCATTCGGGCGGCGGGCGCTTACGCGTGCAGCCCGAGGAAAAGGCATATTCCGGGCACGGCCATAAGGGCGTACCAGCTGCGCAGCAGGGGCAGGGCTTTTTCGGCAAAGTCTCCGCTTCCGCCGGAGAGCATGAAAGCGCAGCCGAAAGCGATGAACGCGCAGAGCGCCGCGACGGCAAAAACAAGCAGGGCTATGCGGAGCGCGGTGTTTCTTACGCGCAGACGCGGCAGAAAGCCCGAGTAGCGGACTATGGCGTAAAGGATGATGTACGCGCCGAAGGCGAAACGCAGCGGGCGCAGAAAGGTGAATCTGAAAAGCTGGACAGAGTCCGTAAAAAGGGCCTCGAGAGTGTAGGGCGAGCGGGAGATATAATAATCCACAAAGCAGGAGACAAAGAAGATGATAAAGAATACGACGGCCACGGCGTTCGTTACCTCGCCGGTCTTCGGCATCTTTTTCTCTATATCTTCCGCGGTATCGAGCTCGGAGAGCACGGTGTCATATATCCTGTCCTGCGGCCATTTCGCGTCTGAGAGGACCTTATAGCGGTGCTCGGCCTGCTTCAAAAGCTCCGCGCGGCATTTTTTTGCTTTTGCCGAGCGCGGCACGGCGGCAAACAGAGAGTCTATGTATTCAGTTATCCGTTCCATTTGAGCCCTCCGCTTTGCTTTTTTATCAGTATAGCATTTTGCCGCGGCAAAGTAAAGCAAACAAATAGGATGAGCCCGCCTTACGGCTTGACACAATATGTCGAAGAAGCTACAATATAGGGAGCATAGATGTTGGAGGAAGCCATGAAAAGGTTTGTTTTGATCCTGCTTGTTATATGTATGCTTTTGTCGCTTTGTGCCTGCGGCGGCAAAAAGGACAATCCCGAATCCAGCGGTAACGACGGCTCCAAAGCGGACATCACCGGCTGCTGGGAGCTGAGCTCCGTAGCCACCAAGGCCGCCGTGGGCGGACTGACCGTATCCGTATACGTGGACTTTGTCTCCGGCGGCAGCTTCACGCTGTATCAGAAGATCGGCGACGGCCGCTATACCAAGTTCACGGGCGCCTATGTCCTTTCTTCCGACAACAAGCTCTCCGGCAAATACGACGGCGGCGACAACTGGGGCCCCTACAGCGCCCAGATCAGCGCCACCAGCCTCGTGCTCACCACCGCCGGCGGCAAGGAGGCGGATACCTACACCAAGGTGAAGGCCATCCCCGACGCCGTCCTGCAGAACCTGTACTAGCCTGGCGCACAACCCGCTGAGTATGCGCTGTTTATGGATTTTTATCGGCGCAAACAGGACCGATAAAACGCCAAAAAACGTTACCAGAGGAAGTTGTTGAAGGGGTAGCGCCCCGCGTGGATTTCCGCAACGATCTTATACAGGTCGTTGCGGAGTTTTTCTATGCCTATCTTCTCGCGGGCGCTGATGAAGATGCAGGGGGTCTTTTCCTCCGCTATCCAGCTGTTCTTGAGCTCTTCCAGCGTGCGGTTGATGGGCTGCTTGGGCGTGAGGGAGAATTCGTCGTAGGGTTCATAGGTGTAGGCGTCCACCTTGTTGAACACCACGAATACGGGCTTGTTGGCCGCGCCGATGTCCCGGAGCGTCTGCTCCACTACCCGCATCTGCTCTTCGA
>JAGDDB010000171.1 GCA_017958265.1 Oscillospiraceae bacterium
AGCGTCAGCGCCGGAAAACGGGCGTGGAGCGAGCGCAGCTATGATTTCGTGATCGTCAACTCCCCGCTGCCGGACGACGCGGGAACGCGATTCGCCGTCGACATAGGCAATTCGGCGGGAAGCGTGGTGCTTTTGCTGGTACGCGCGGAGCTTCACGACGACGTCCGCGACAAGGTCACGGAGCACGGTGTGTTCACTCTGGCACGGCCGCTTTCTCTTCCGCAGCTTGCCGTTGCGCTCGATTGGATGTCGAGCGCGCGGGAGCGCTTGAGAAGATCGGAAAAAAAGACGATTTCCGTAGAAGAAAAAATGGAAGAGATACGCTTGGTCAACCGCGCGAAGTGGCTGCTTATTTCTCAGCTGAAGCTGGATGAGCCGCAGGCTCACCGCTATATCGAAAAGCAGGCTATGGACCGCTGCATATCTAAAAAAGAGGTGGCGGAGGAAATCATAAAAACGTATTCGTGACGCCGAAGCGGTTCACGGCATGTAGGCAGCTTCCCGTAGGGGAGGCTGCCGCAAGTTGTTGACAAAGTCCAATGGACTTTGCCGACAAAAGGGACGCACTGCGCTTCGCGCACTCGCTCTCGCTCGCACGCGCGCTCCGCGAGAGGTATTTTTGCCGAAAAAAGGGTTTCCGGAAAAAATATCCCACTTTCTTCACGTCTTCGGACGTGAACTCTGCGAGGCAAATCGTGAACTCTGCGAGGCAAAACGTGAACTCTGCGAGGCTGAATTTTCGTAACCTTCTTCTTGCTGTTGAGGTTTGTCTACAGTCTGAGGCAGCTTCCCGTAGGGGAGGCTGCCGTATCGGCATGCAGGCATGTACATATATATGATACGGCGAAAGCTTTTCGGAGGACGATCATAATGAGAGCATATGAACGGCTGGTGCGCTATGCGCAGGCCGACACAGCGGCGGTCGAGGGCGCGGACTCGACGCCTTCGTCGCAGGGACAGCTCCGTTTCGCGCGCATGCTGGCGGGGGAGCTTACAGAGCTCGGGGCAAAGGACGTATACGCGGATGAGTACGCATACGTTTATGCGCGCCTGCCCGCCTCGCCCGGCATGGAGGACCGCCCCTGCGTGGGCTTTCTCGCGCATTTGGACACCGTGCCGGATTTTCCGGGAGATAAGGTCAGACCGCGGGTGATAGAAAATTACGACGGGGGAGACGTAGCTTTGCCCGCCGGAGGCCGGGTCCTGAGCCCGAGGGATTTTCCGCATCTGACGGCGCTTAAGGGACATACGCTCGTGGTCACCGACGGCACGACCGTCCTCGGCGCCGACGACAAGGCGGGCGTTGCCGAGATAATGACCGCCGTGGAGCGCATAACGGCGGAGGGCATTCCCCATGGGCCCGTCGCCGTGGGCTTCTGTCCCGACGAGGAGATAGGTCACGGCGCCGGGCTGCTGGATCTTGAGCGCTTCGGCGCGGAGCTCGCCTATACGCTGGACGGAGGCGACGTGGGCGAAATAGAGTATGAGAACTTCAACGCCGCCTCGGCCGAGCTGAAGGTGAGAGGCTTCAACGTCCACCCGGGCTCGGCAAAGAACACCATGATAAACGCCATGCTCGTGGCCATGGAATTCAACCGCATGCTGCCCGAGGGCGACACGCCGAGGGACACCGAGCTCTACGAGGGTTTTTTCCATCTTATCGGGGCAGAGGGCGGAGTGGAGAGCGCGCGGCTGGAATATATAATCCGCGATCACGACGCCGGAGCCTTTGAAGCGAGGAAAAACATGATGCGCCATGCGGCGAAGCTGCTCAACGGGAAATACGGAGAAGGCACGGTCGAACTGACGCTGAAGGAGCAGTACCGAAATATGCTCGAGATGGTAAAACCGCGCTTCGAGGTCGTGGAAAAAGCCATGGAAGCCACGCGCGATCTGGGCCTTGAGCCTAAGACCGTGCCCGTAAGGGGCGGCACGGACGGAGCGCAGCTTTCATACCGCGGCCTGCCCTGCCCCAATCTGCCCACGGGCAGTTTTGCGCACCACGGGCCCTATGAGCATGCCTCGGCCGAAAAAATGGATATGTGCGTACAGCTGGTGCTGAATATATTGAAACGGTTTGCGGAATAAAGACGCGGCTTTTATTGATCGTTTATCGGAGGGACGGCATGAATCATTTTGTTGAAAACGCGATAGACCTCGGCAGCACATACGGCGGCAAGATCATTTCGGCGATCCTGATCCTCGTAGTGGGACATTTCGTTATCAAGCTGCTGAACAAGGGCCTCAATAAGGGAATAGACAAGCTCAAAATGGACGAGACAGTCAAGCATGTGGCAAAAAACGCGGTCCAGGTGCTGCTGCACGCGGTACTGATAATCAGCGTGATAGAGGTGCTCGGCGTATCCATGTCCAGTGTGGTCGCTATTTTGGCCTCCAGCGGCCTGGCGGTCGGCCTGGCCCTGCAGGGCGCGCTCGGCAATCTCGCCGGAGGACTGATGATACTTATCTTCAAGCCCTTCAGGATAGGCGATTATATAGAGTCCGGCGGAGCCGAGGGCACGGTGCAGGATATAAGCATTTTCTACACGAGCCTTACCACCATAGACAATAAGCGCATTTTCGTGCCCAACGGCGATCTTATGAACACCAACGTGACAAACTATACTCATGACGAAAAGCGGCGGGTAGACCTCGATTTCAAGGTGACCAACGATATCGACGCGGAGTTCGTGAAAAGAGTGCTGCTGAGCGCGTCCGAGGCTACGAAGGGCGTGCTGAGCGATCCGCCGTCCTTTGCGCGCATAACTGCCGTGGACGACGATACCTATATATTCAGCGTGCGCTCATGGTGCCGCACGGAGAACTATTGGGACGTATACTACGATCTTATCGAAAACTGCAGCAGGGCCATGAGAGAGAATGATATCGACGATCCCGAAGAGAGGATAGCGGTGCGCCTGGTAAAAGAGAAGGAAAGCGCGCCCTCGGAGGCGGAAGTATGACCGATTATTCAATGATGGCGGCGCAGATACTTTCTCTCGCAGAAGAGGAAAGGGATTATATGCCCCTGCTTTCCAACGCCGCCGCAGTCATATATCACGGAATGGATAATATAAACTGGGCGGGCTTTTACCTCGCGGAGGGAGAAGACCTGCTGCTGGGACCGTTTCAGGGCAAGCCGGCCTGCATACGCATCAAAAAGGGCAAGGGCGTGTGCGGCAGCGCGGTGCTGAAAGGGAGCGTGCTGAGGGTGGACGACGTCCATGCTTTTCCGGGGCATATCGCGTGCGACGAAGCCTCCCGCTCGGAGACGGTCGCCCCGATACGCAGCGGCGGGAGGATAGTGGGCGTGCTCGACATAGACAGCCCCGTTGAGGGCCGATTTGACGAAAATGACGAGGCGGGTATCGCCCTTATAGCGGAAACGATAGGCAGGGCAGCGGATTTTTCGCGCCTTTTTTCCGGCTGTGGGGACGTGAGCCGCAAATGACATAGTTTTGAAATTATTCAAAAATTCGTGAAATTGCGTTCACATTTATCGGAGATAATACGGGCGAAGGGCAGCAGTGCTCTTCGCCCGATGAGTATAAGGCAAAATTATTTTGAAAGAGAGGAGACGGACATGAAAAAAACTGCGGCAGCCATATTGGCGCTGATAATGCTCATGGGCTTTTCCGCGTGTACTTTCACGCTGACAGCCGGCACAAAGACGCCCGACACGGCGTCGGAGGATAAAACGGAAGCGGTCATACCGGCGGATGAAAACGCCGGCACGGAGGAAAAGAACGACGCCGTCTCGGAGAAAAACGAAAACACCGACGCGGCGGACGGGACGCATGTGCTCAGGCTCTGCGGCGACCGGGCGGAGCTCGACGGAGCGGAGGCGGAGGAATTCGATTATGTATGGAAGATCGATCCCGGAAAAGAAAGCGAGTGGTATGAGGGCGACGAGCCTCAGACCGACGCGGCGGTATACATAGCGCACGATATATGGTATTACCCCGTGCTGGACGAAAGCGGTTTTTCAAAGGAAGTTTATGACGATGAAACAGAGTGGGTATACCGATATACCGCGGAGGGACTGACCGATTATATCTTTTCCACTCTGCCCGTGCTCGGGACCGAGCTGCCCGCCGAAATGATGCACACGGCGGAGGAAGCCTACGAAAACAAGGTGCTGCATATAACGAAAAGCGGTACATATATCCTTGAAGGCAGCTGGAAGGGACAGATATTCGTCGATCTCGGCGACCGCGACGAGACCTTTGCCGACGAGAGCGCGAAGGTCAAGCTGATACTGAACGGAGCGGAGGTACAATGCAGCTGCGCGCCGGCAATAGTGTTTTACAGCGCGTACGAATGCGACAACGCCTGGGAGGAAAGGGAAAGCTACGGAGCGGAAGCAGACACCTCGAACGCCGGAGTCACGGTGGAGATAGCGGACGGCACGGAGAACAGCTTTACCGGGGCCAATGTTTTCAGACTGCTTAAAGCAAAATACAAGTCCGACGGCAGTACGGTGCAGAAAAAGGCCCACAAGACGGACGGCGCGTTCTACAGCTTCGTTTCCATGAATATCAACGGCGGAGAAAAGGGCACCGGCATACTGAACATAAGGTCGACCACCTATGAGGGACTCGGCAGCGAGCTGCATCTCACCGTGAACGGAGGATATATAAACATATATTCTCAGGACGACGGCATAAACGTGAATGAGGACGACGTATCCGTATTTACGATGAACGGGGGAGTGCTGCATATATTCGCCGGCCTCGGCGCCGAGGGGGACTGCATAGACTCCAACGGCTACATCACGGTAAACGGCGGCCTCATCGCGGCGGGAACGCCGAGCGGCAGCGACGAGGTGCTGGACTCCGACTGCGGAAATGTCGAGAACGGCGGAGAGGTCATCATCGTGGGCTCCGGTCAGGGCATGGGCTTCGGCGGCGGAGGATTTCAGCCGCCCGAGGGCGGCTTCGGAGGCGGCATGTTCGCTCCGCCGGAAGGCTTCGGCGAGGGAACGTTCGGCCCGCCAGAGGGCTTCGGCGGCTTCGGAGGCGGTATGTTCACGCCGCCGGAGGGCTTTGACGGCGGCATGCCTCAGCCCCCGGAAAATTCCGATGAAGAAGCGCCCCAGCAGCCCGAGGACGGGACGGCGGGAGCCGACAACCGATAAATGATATAACGACTGCGGGGAGCGGCGTCAGC
>JAGDDB010000172.1 GCA_017958265.1 Oscillospiraceae bacterium
GCGCGCCCGTTTCGGAGCTTATCCGAAACGGGCGCGTTTGTTCGAAATATTATTTTTGTTTATATCCGGAAAAGAAGTTTTTCATGGCGGCCATCGCGTCATGCAGGGTCTCGAGATCGGGCAGGTATACGATCCTGAAATGATCCGGAGCGCCCCAATTAAAGCCCGTGCCGGCGGTAATGAGGATCTTGGTCTTTTTCAGCAGGTCAAGGGCGAACTGCGTATCGCTGCGGATATTGAATTTTTCGATATCCATTTTCGGGAAAATATAGAAGGCGGCTTTGGGCTTTACTACCGAGATGCCGGGGATATCGTTGAGCGCGCCGTATATGTATTCTCTCTGCTCGTAGATGCGTCCGCCCGGCTTGAGAAGCTCGTCTACGGACTGATATCCGCCGAGAGCGGTCTGGACGATGCTTTGACCCGGCACATTGGAGCAAAGCCGCATTTTCGCCAGCAGATTGAGCCCGTCGATGTAATCCTTGGCATTGCGCTTGTCGCCCGCCAAACACATCCAGCCGCAGCGATATCCCGCCACGCGGTGGGATTTTGACAGGCCGTTGAAGCAGACGGTCATAAGATCCGGAGCGAGAGAGGCGAGCGCGACATGCTTTTCGCCGTCCATTACGAGGCGATCGTAGATCTCGTCCGCAAAAAGCAGGAGGCGGTTTTCTCTGGCGATCTCGACTATCTGCTCAAGTATCTCCCTTGGATATAGGGCGCCGGTCGGATTGTTGGGGTTGATCACGACGATGCCCTTGGTATTCGGGGTGATCTTGCTGCGCATGTCCGCGATATCGGGATACCAGTCGGACTGCTCGTCGCAGAGGTAGTGCACTGCCGTTCCTCCGGCAAGAGTGACCGCCGCGGTCCACAGAGGGTAGTCCGGAGAGGGAACGAGTATCTCGTCGCCCTTATCCAGCAGCCCCTGCATGGACATGGTGATGAGCTCGCTTGCGCCGTTGCCCGTGAATATGTCGTCTATTCCCACGTTGGGTATGTTTTTGAGCTGGCAGTACTGCATGATCGCCTTGCGGGCAGAGAAAAGCCCGCGGGAGTCGGAATAGCCCTCGCAGTTGCGCAGATTGTAAATGAGATCGAGAACGATCTCGTCGGGCGCGGCAAAGCCGAAGGGCGCGGGATTGCCGATATTCAGCTTGGTTATCTTGCTGCCGAGGGCCTCCATGCGCTGGGCTTCATCCATAACGGGACCGCGTATGTCATAGCAGACATTGTCCAGCTTGCTCGATTTCATGTATGTACGTGTGCTGCCGTCCATTTTCATTTCTCCTTGCATGATAAAAAACGCCTTGAGCCAAAGCTCAGGTCGAATAATGATCCGTGTTACCACCTGAATTCAGACGCGGGGCGTCTGCACTCCGACCGGCGAAAGCGTCACCGGCTCCCGTATAACGGCGGAATGCCGTCAAAGCATACTCGGACGCGCCGTGAAACGCCGTCTTTTGGGCTTTGCCGCTCGGGGATGGCTTCAAAGCGGGCGCTGTAAGGACTCGCACCGAACGTCCTCTCTCTGAACATGCGCGCCGGGTCTACTCTTTCCCGTCAAAGCGTTTGTTATCATATTTGACAGATATATTAGCATCATTGCGGGGAATTGTCAACTGTTTTTGCGGAAGGAAAGGGAGAATAATGTTTTGGCGGACAAAGGGAAAAAACTCGCTTTTTGAAGCGCCGGGAGGTATAATGAACAATAACGCAAAATGAGAGCGGGTAAAAATAATGAGCTTTGATATTGACGCGTATCTGCGCAGGATAGGTTCGCCGGATATGAACGGGAGCGACGAGGATGTGCTCGGGCGCATGCATTTCGCTCATCTGACCCATATCCCCTTTGAAAACATCGATGTTCTGAAAGGCCGGGGAATAGACGTTTCTCCCGAGGCAGTTTTCAACAAGCTCGTGACGGCGCAAAGGGGCGGCTACTGCTTTGAAATGAACTGCCTGTTCGCCATGGCGGCGACGGCGGCGGGAATGAAAGCGCAGGGAGTGCTTGCCAGAGTGAACAGAGGCGGCGAGCTCGGCTTCGGCGGCTACAGCCACAGAATGAACATCGTCGAGCTGGGATCGAAACGCTGGGTGTGCGACGTTGGTTTCGGCGGAGACGGGTTTACGGCGCCTCTGCGCTTTGAACTCGGCGAAGAGCAGAGCGCCCACGGAAACGTATACAGGATCGTGCGCTCGGATATAACCGATTACTCCGTGCAGATACTCAGGGAGGGCCGCTTTGAGGACCTGCTCGGCTTTGAGGACAGACCGGCCAATGAAGAGGATTTCGTGATATCGAGCTTTTACACCTCGGAGCATCCCGGCTCTGTTTTCAGGCACGCGCTCATGCTGAACATCTATACCGACGGCGGGAGATACTCGGTTTTCGCCGACGATCTCACCGAGCGCGAGGGCGAAAGCGTAAAGCGGCGCACTCTGAATAAAGAGGAAATGGCGAAGGCCGTCAAGACCTATTTCGGACTGACGCTTGACTGATCACGTGCGGTCACGGCCGCTGCGGCGGCTGACGTTGGATGAGATCTCGGCAAAGGCGCGGGCCGCCTCCATGTAAAAGCCGCGGCTGCGGGCTATATCGGACAGGGAGAGAACGCCGCAGAGACGCCCGTCACGCACCACGGGCAGACGGCGTATCTTTTCCCGGCTCATGAGCTCGGCCGCTTTCGACGCTTCGTCGTCCGGGGAAACGCTTATTACGCGGTCGCTCATTATTTCTCCCACACAGGTGCTTTCCGGATCCTTGCCGGCGGCAATGCAGCGAAGAACGATGTCCCTGTCGGTGACCATTCCGGACAGCATGCCGTCGGCGTCCGTAACGGGCAAAACGCCTATGTTGCGCCGGCTGAGCAGCCTTGCGGCGGAGGAAACGCTGTCGTCGGTCTGTACGGATACCGGAGAAGTGCTGATCAGTTCGCTTATTTTCATGCGCATACCTCCAGAAAAATCATGCGAGTACTACGATGAAATTATCGGCAGGAGAGGGTTGAATTATACAGTGGATCAAACCGAATTCATGAGGGAAGCCTTGAAACTTGCCCGCATTGCCGCAAATGAAGGCGAAGTGCCGGTGGGCTGCGTCGTGGTAAAA
>JAGDDB010000173.1 GCA_017958265.1 Oscillospiraceae bacterium
AAAAACAGTGGTTTTAACCGATTATAAAAACGACAGGTTTTGACCTGTCATTTTTTGTTGGGCTTCGGGCTGTGCCCTCGCACCGATTTTATATTTTAACGGCGGAAGTGAATTCCGCCTAATGCAATTCTTCGCTTTGCTCCGAATTGACGCGCGAACTCGCGCGCGCCGCAGAAGCGGCGTGAAAATGGTGGTTTTAACCAATTTATAATATGAAACGGGACAGCCCATTAGGGCTGTCCCGTTTCATTATCGAAGGGAAATCTGAACACCCGGCCTCTTGGTGGCATCCCCGAGCGGTTGCCGCAGAGCGGCGAGCGAGTGGGGCGTCGTCGGAAGAAGCCGACTCCATTCCGTTTCCGCGGTTAGCGAAAGAGCCGCGAAAACTGCATATCCGTCAGCTCCTTCCTCCTCTCACCGCCGGACCCGCTTCGCCGGGCTCCGACGGTGTTTTTTCGAGAAACAGTGATCGAAGAGAGGATAAACACCCGGCCTGTTGACGGGATGCACGGGTCATGCGCGCTTTTCTTGCAATGCTCCCATGCGTATGCTATCTTTTAATCGAACACCTGCACGCATTTTGAATTCGAATAAAGGACGGCGAAGGTTCATGAATACAAAGTTCCCTCATCTGTTTGCTCCGCTCCGCGTGAAAAACGTTATTCTCAAAAACAGGATAATGTCGGCGCCGAACATGCTTTTCCACACGGTGGACGGCCGACCGACAGAGTATTACGCGCCCTATCTGGAGCATAAGGCCCGCGGCGGCGCGGGGATAGTGAACCTCGGCGAGGTGTCTGTCGGCGACGGAGCGAACCATACTCCGGAGATGAAGAAAACTCTCGACAATCTGCCGCTTTTCGCCGAGCTTTCCGCGGCCATACATGAGCACGGCGCGCTCGCGAGCGCGGAGCTTACCCACGGCGGGATACGTACCAAGCCGGAGTACAACAGCCGCCGGGCGATGGGACCGGTCGAGGCGGAGACCATGCGTCCCGGAGAATACTCCGAGGCCATGACAAGGGAAATGATGGAGGAGGTATGCCGGCAGTACGCGGATACGGCGGAATACGTCCTTTCGGCGGGCTTCGATACGGTCCTTCTGCATTTCGGCCACAGCTGGCTTCCCGCTCAGTTCCTGTCGCCCATAGTGAACACGAGAACGGACGAGTTCGGCGGCAGCCTTGAAAACCGCATGCGCTTCCCGCTGATGATACTGCGCGCCGTGCGTGAGCGCGTAGGTCCCAAACAACTCGTCATGGCCAGAATAAGCGGCTCGGAGCGCGTCGAGGGCGGCTTCACGGTGGAGGATATGATCTGCTTTGTCGAAAAAGCGCAGGAGTATATCGACCTTGTCGAGGTAAGCGTGGAGGGCCTGCAGAACAACATGACGGCGACCTTTCGCCCTCTCGGGATAAACACGGACCTCTCGGAGGCAATGAAGCGCTCGGGCAGGGTACATATTCCCGTATATACCGTCGGCGCGGTGCTGTACCCCGAGCAGGCGGAGGAGATCATAGCCTCCGGCAAGGCGGACGGCGTTTCCATGTCCCGAGCCCTCATTGCCGACCCGTATTTCCCGGAAAAGGCCTTCGCGGGCTGCGAGGACGATATCACGCCCTGCATCCGCTGCCTGGGCTGCTGCGACAGCGATAACCTTACACGCCATATGGTATGCAGCGTAAATCCGCTTATAGGGCGCGAAGCGCGTCTGGGCTTCGGGGAAGACATAGGCAGGGCGAAAAAACAAAAGCGCGTTCTCGTCATCGGCGGCGGCCCCGCAGGGATGACCGCCGCGGTCACGGCGTTCCGCCGGGGCCACGACGTGATACTCTGGGAGAAGTCCGACAGGCTCGGCGGCCTGCTCAACTTTACCGACGCCGACAGCCTCAAGCACGACCTGCGCCGTTACAAAAATTTCCTTATCGCACGGACGGAGAAAGCCGGCGTGAAGGTCGTGCTGAACAAAACGGCGACCGCCGGGGCGGTCGCGGAGCTGATGCCGGACGAGGTCGTGCTCGCCTCGGGCAGCGAACCGATACGGCCGGACTTCATTCCGGGCAGCGAAAACGCCCGTCATGCTCTGGACGTCTACCGCGATCCGGACTCGGTGGGGGAGAACGTCGTTATCATCGGCGGCGGCCTGGTGGGCGTGGAGACCGGGCTGCATCTCCGCAATCTCGGCAAAAACGTCACGGTGCTGGAAACGGAGACGGAATACGCCCGCGACGGCGGCTTCGGATACAAGTTCGGCCTTATATGGACGGTGGAGGAAAAGGGGCTCAGAGTGATCACCGGCGCGCGCTGCACGGAGATACGCCCCCGCGCCGTAGTTTATGAAAAAGACGGCGTGAGCGAGACGGTCGGCTGCGACAGCGTGTATTACGCCGTAGGCATGCGCAGCGAGGACAGCCTGTATACGGAGCTCGCCGCTCTCGGCATACGGATAAGCGCGGCGGGAGACTGCAAAAAGCCGGGCAAGGTTTCCGGCGCGGTCCACGGCGGTTTCTTTGCCGCTATGGACATAGGGAAATTCTGAGCAGAATTGCGGAAATCGGCAGACGGCTTTTATTTGCCGCCTGCCGATTTGACTTGCTGCCTCAAGAAATGACTGACAGTCACGCAGCGCCGTGGGAGCTCTCGTCGGAGCCTGCCTTTTTGCTGTTGTACAGCTCCGTGAATTCAGCCCAATTTTCAAGCAGGGCCGCCAATACCACGGGATCAAACTGCTTTCCGTATTCCTCGCTCATGATCCCTCGGGTCCTGTCAAGGGAATACGGCTCCTTGTACGGGCGCTTCGACAGCAGCGCATCGAGCACGTCGGCTACTGCCATGATCCGCGCGCAGAGCGGGATCTTTTCTCCTTCCAGCCCCAAAGGATAGCCCTTGCCGTCGTACCGCTCATGGTGACTGTAGGCGATCTCAACGGCGATCCCGAGGTACTCGCTGTCCCGGATATCTCCGATGATATCCGCCATGATATCCTTGCCGTAGACCGTATGGAGCTTTATTTCGTCATACTCCTCGGGAGTAAGCGGACCCGGCTTGCGCAGGATCGCGTCGCTGACCTTGATCTTGCCCACATCGTGCAGGGGCGCGGCGCGAATTGTCAGATCCGCATATTCGGGAGTAAGAGTATCCTTGAAGGCGCCCATCCGGCACAGCTTATCCGTCAGGAAAGAAACGTAATCCGACGTGTGGTGAATATGATCTCCGGTCACCTGATCGCGGCTTTCGATAATGGATGAAAGCGAAAAGATGATCTTTTGCTGAACGGCATGCTGTTCGCGGCTGAGCTTCAGGTTGGCTTCCTGCGTTTCGAGTATTTTCTTCGTCTGCCTGTCTATAACGACCGTGATATGCGTTAAGAGCGGAATTGCGCCTATCATGATAAGACAGCGCGGAATGGCATAGAACAGCTCAAGATTGAGCACGGGAGTTCCGGCAATAGGTTCGAGCGAAGGAAACTTTTCAATAAAATCCGCGACGGTAGAGGTCGTGGTCAGCACCGCGTTCGCGTCGCAGAGCCCGAGATTATAGGACAGGGGAGTGGAAACGAACACCGCGGCGACATTGATGCCGTAGGTGATCAGAAGTACCTTTCTGCTGCGGTACAGGGCCGCGGAGATCAGAGGGAAAAGAAGCACCAGAATGATATGGTACGTAAGAAAAACGTATGTCGTGTTGATAGCCAGAATAAGAGCTATCAGTATGACATACTTTCCTTCCGGCCGGCCGTACCCGGCTATGGCAAAATACAGGCATGCGGCAAGGATGATCGGAGCAATGAACAGCCCGGTTTTCCAAAACAGCTGAGTATCGTTTATGAAGATGCCGAGCAGATTCATTATCCATATGAAAATGAATATCACCGTAATGAATAACAGTGTTCTTAAATTGAATTTGTTGGATACTTCGTCTGTTTTAAAATATAAAGAGTCCGTCATGACAAGCCCTCAAAATCAGAAATAAAAACGACGCCCCGATATTTGATCCGCACCGGATATATTGCAGTATCGAATTAAACCGAAAGCAAAATAATGAACAATCATTTTATAGCACGGGGCGCGGCAAATATCAAGTAACATATTACCGTTTTAAATACCATGATCAAAATCTGCAGCGTAAATACAGTCCCGAAGTAAATATATGGCGCTGCCTGATTTCGGTCAAATGACCGAAATGACACAGCGCCTTCTTTGTGCGGAATATTACCCGTCATCTTCCGGCGGCGGAAGGAGCTTTATCTTAAGTTCTTCGACGCGCATGGCGTCGGCTGCAGTAACGGTGACCTCGAAGCGGTCCCAGGTAAAGCTGTCGCCGGGCTCGGGAAAACGGTCCAGCATTTCTATAGCCCAACCGCCCATGGTGGTATATTCGCTTGTGAAGTTTTCGGGACGGTAGTCTATATATTCAAAGAAATCGTCGATTGTAGTCGTTCCGTCAACGTTGTATACGTTTTCTTCCTCTTCGGTAACGTCCGGCTCGACCTCGTCGTTTTCATCAAAGATGTCGCCTACGATTTCTTCGAGGATATCTTCAAGCGTTAAAATGCCGAGCGTTCCGCCGAATTCGTCGGCCACAATGGCCATCTGCATGTGTTTTTTTCTCAGCTCGGTAAGGATCGAGGAAATATGTCTGGTCATGTGAACGAACAGCGGGGGCATAAGGAGGCGTTCTATACTGATGCTCTCCGGCGGCTGAGAGATCGCGGCTTTCATCAGTTTTTTCGTAGGCAGGATGCCGATGATGTTGTCTATGGTCTCGCGGTATACGGGGATGCGCGAATAACTGAGAAGCTCGGTGTTCGCGAGTATCTCGGAGACGTCGTCGTCGACGTCGGCAGAGCATATGTCCACGCGCGGTATATAAATGTCGGCCGCAGTGACGTCGGAAAACTCGATAGCCGACTTTATAAGCTCGCTTTCCTGCTCGGTGAAAACGCCTTCCTCCTCGATGGTTTCCAATATGGTCACAAGCTCATCGTCGGTGACCTCGGGCTCCGGATCCTTCGGCGTCCAGATGGGGGAGAGCTTTTCCACCGTCTTGGAAACAAGAAAGACTATCGGGCTGAAAACCAGCATGAAAAAGCGCAGAGGGCGCGCGTAAAGATATACTGCCTTTTCGGCACGGCTCTTTCCAGCGATCTTGGGGATGATCTCGCCGAACAGAAGCAGTACGGCGGTGGCGGCTATCGGCGCGGCAGTTTCTCCGGACGCGCCGTAGATATCCGCGAGAAGAACGGTCATGCAGGAAGAAAACGCTATGTTCACAAGGTCGTTTCCGACGAGGACCGTTGAAAGAAAGCGCGGGAAATTATCGGAAATGAACACCGCGCTGCGGGCCGTGCGGCTGCCGTCCTCGGCCGCTTTATGCAGCCTGAGCCTGTTCGCGGAGGCGTATGCTATCTCCGAGCTTGAGAAAAAAGCCGAAAATATGACAAGAAGGACCATCAAAACGAGAATCAGCCAGGTCATTGCTCTTCACCTCCGTTTAAAGAGGCGTCGTCATCCTCGTCGTATATTTCGCCCACAAGCTCCTCGAGTATATCTTCCATCGTGACTATGCCGAGGGCGCTGCCGCTTTCGTCGGTGACCACGGCGATATGCGTGCGGCGCTTTCCGAGGCCTTCGAAAATTTCCAGCAGAGTACTTTGAGGATCGATAAAATACGGGAGCATCATTATGGAACCGATATCGGGAGTTTTGCCGTCCATTATGCACGAAAGCACTTCATGTGTCTGCAGGACGCCGACTACGCGGTCGCGCGTGCCGGCATAAACGGGAAGGCGGGAATACTTTTCGTTAAGTATGGTCTCGCGCAGTTTTTCGGGGCTTTCGTTTATGGATACGGCGAGCATTTCATCTACGGGCGTCATGATCTCATTGGCGCAGGTATCGGAAAACTCTACAGCGGACTTTATAAGCTCGCTCTCATCATGCCTGATAAGGCCTTCGTCCTCAATGTTGTCTATTATGGTGGAAAACTCGTCTTCGGTCAGGCTCGGCTGCTCATCCGCATGAGGCAGCAGGCGCTTTGCGATGCTTCCGAGAAGAGAGAAAACGAAGGTCACGGGCGTGAGTATGACCATAAGTACCGACAGCGGAAGAGCGCAGGCGGAAGCATATGCGTCGCTGTTGGCGCGGGCTATGTTTTTTGGTATGGTTTCGGCAAAGAAAAAAATCAAGACGGTCATTATTGCCGTGGAGACAAGCGCGCCCATGCTGCCCAAATGACGAAGAGCAAGCACGGCGGCAAAGGATGATGCAAAAACATAGCACAGGTTCGTGCATGTCAGAATGGTGGACAGCGCCTTGTCAAATCTGTCAAGAATATAGACAACGCGTCGTGCACCGGCGTCACCTTCGTCGGCGCGCTTTTTCATGCGCATTTTGTTGCAGTAGGATATCGCGGTCTCCGAGCCGGCAAAACAGCCGCCTAAAACGATGAAAACCGGGATCAGGATACTTCGGGGTATGTCATCCATCAGGGAAAATCAACTCCACTTCGGTAAAAGATCATATGCCCGCAAGGTTCCGCGCGACATATTTATGACAGTGTAGCACCGCTCGCGGAGAATTTCAAGATGCGTTTAAATATCATCAAAGCATTCGGGTGAAACGGGAATATCCGCAGGCTCCTCGGGAGGGTCGGGAACGCGCTTCAAGGGATCATACTGAAATCTTTCGCATCTCTGCCAGGGAGAGGTTATGCCCTTGCGGACGCATATCATGGTCTCCTCGTCGATAGACGAGGAGTTTACGCAATAAGAGCATGATGGCTCGATATCTTTTCTGAACAGCAAAGCAGACATCTCCGTTTTTTATCTTTTGCAGCGGCTGCACCGTGTCGGATAGATTATAACGCAGATCGCGGCTTATTTCCACATAATTTTGCAGATTATCAGCATAATGAGCGCGCCGAGCAGTCCGCTTGACGCCCGGGCGAGAAAATAACGCTTTGCCGACAGGCCGCTTTGCGACGTGAATGACATTACCTGGCAGTGAACGGATATACCGCCCCAGCCCAAAAGAAAAGCCGCCGAGCAGAGCGAGACCGGAGAAGCGCCGCTGAACATTGACAGCCCCGTTGTGATCTCGAACAGACCGGCTGCAAGCGGAGAGCGCAGTGGGAGCAAACGTATGTATACCGAGGTAAAAATAACAAAGGCGCATACCGAGGCCATAGAAACAACGGCTTTTTTTACGCATGAGGTAAAGCCGCTGATCGCCGGAGCCGCGTGCGATACCGCGGCGGAAGGAACGTGCCCGACGCCGAAAAGAAAACCGGTCAAAGCGGAAGCAAACAGATGGACGGCATAAAGAAGCACGGTGTGCGGAACGCTCTGCAGCACATCTGCCGACAGAAATCCGAAAGCAAAGGAAGGAGAGGCGCAGCAGCAGAAAGCGAGAAGGCGCTCCGCCTCATCCCTCGAACATCCGCCGCCCGAATACAGCTCGGCTGCGGCAGCGGCGCCGACCGGGTATCCGCCGAGCAGGCCAATGAGATATGCCGAGGCGCAGCCTCCGTTTACTTTGAAAACCTTTTCCGTCAAAAAACGAAAGGGGCGTTCGGGCAGTCTGAGCATCGGCGATAACACGAAAAAAGGAAACATTGAGGGTATCAGGCGCGTAAGGCAGAGCGAGAGCGCGTCGCAGGCGGCGGCGGAGCTCTCCCGCGGGAAAATGACCAGCAGGACCGCAGCCGCCGATACGCCGAGCGTCTTTAAAAAGATGAAAATTTTTTCTTTCGGCATAATAACACTCCCCGAAAAAGAGTATTAATTGATATGAAAACCGACGCGCGGGTATGTCGAAGACCGCGGGAGGGAGGACGGCGAAATTGAGTTTGATCGAAAAAGCAGGCAAAAAGCTCGATCTTCCGCTTGAGTATGCGGCAGGCGCACACAGGGTGGAGCTGACGGGCACCGGCGAGGTGAGGATAGAACAGCACCGGGGCGTGACACACTATGCTCCCGAGCTGATCATCGTAAAGGGCGTGGGCGCGGATATAAGGATAAAAGGCGCGGATCTGACATTGAAAATGATGACGGATGATGAAATAAGGGTAGAGGGCCGTATCGACGGGATAGAGCTGGGACAATGAAAAAGAAGGCGATCGATTTTATTACGCAAGGCGTCCGCCTGAGAGCGGAGGGCGGACAAACGGAGAGGTTCCTCAATGAACTTGCGCTGAGACAGCTGTATTTCCGCAATGCGGCGCGGGAAGGCGGCGGCATCTGCCTGACGGTAAACCGAATCGATCTTAAAGGCGTCGAGGCCACGGCGGCAGACTGCGGCATACGCCTTGAAACGCTGAAAAAGACCGGCCTGTTCACACTGCTTGCACGGCTGAAAAAGCGTTATGTCCTTATAGGACTGTCGCTCGCGCTGCTCGTATGGGTTTTTCACATGTCGGACATGATATGGGAGATCAGAGTGAGCGGCAACGATAAAGTGAGCTCATCGGAAATACTCCAGCAGCTCGGGGAACTCGGCGTGGGAATAGGCACGAACGGTACGCGCATAGACAATCGCAGGGTCAGAAGCGTCATGCTCGAGCGCATCAGAGAACTCAGCTGGCTTACCGTTCGCGTCAACGGGAGCAGAGCGGAGGTTATCGTAAGGGAACGCAGACCGAGACCGGAGCTGATAGACGGGAGCAAGGCGGCGGATATCATTGCCGGGAAAACGGGCATGATAGAAAACATAGCCGCTCTCGAGGGCCGCGCTCTCGTGAAAAAGGGTGACATGGTCCTCGCCGGACAGACGCTTATAAGCGGAGAGCTTACGGACCTGCAGGGAGAAAAACGAACAGTCAGAGCGCTCGGAGACGTATCGGCCAGGACGTGGTACACTCTCGGAGCGCAGACGCCCTCGGAATATTCGGAAAAAAGCTATACCGGCAGAAAACATTCGTCGGTAAGCATTAAAATATGCGATTTGAAGATCAATTTGTATTTTGACAGTGGAATTCCTTATAGGTTTTATGATAAAATGACAACGGAAAAAAGATCGGAGCTCTTGGGAATGGCGCTGCCGTTCTCGATCATAAAAAGCGAATATTACGAGTATGTCCCTATAAGCGCGCAGACAGATACGCAGCAGGCCGAGGATATGCTCAGACAAAGGCTGCTCACGGTGCTGGACGGACGCACCGGGGGCGCTGAGGTCACGCAGACCGTATTCGATACGTTTGCGGAAGACGGGGCCGTAAAGGTCCGGCTGACCGCCGAGTGCCTGGAACAGATAGGCGAGGCAAGATTTACGGAATGACCGCGCCGTACCGCCGGACGGCGGATGAATGATCATGTCCCGATGACATGAAATACGATACCGGAGAGAATGCTGCAGATGAGCGAGATATCTATCGGAATAGAGAGAATGGAAAACCTTATAAACGTGTTCGGCTCTTTTGACGAAAATCTGAAAATAATAGAGGAAGAGCTGAACGTAAAAATAGTGGACAGAGACGCGGAGATACACGTTTCCGGTGACGGGGAAGCCCTGCTTTACGCCGAGCGGGCCATCAACGGCCTTATAAGCCTCGCATCGCGAGGAGAGACCATTACGCCTCAGTCCGTAAGATATATCCTCAAGCTCGCGTGTGAGGGGAAAACGGATAAGATCTCCGATATGGCCGACGATGTTGTTTGCATCACGGCGAAGGGACGCGCCATAAAGGCGAAGACTCTCGGGCAGAAAACATATATCGACGCCGTCAAGAACAATACCGTTACTCTTGCCGTAGGTCCGGCGGGCACCGGAAAAACCTATCTTGCGGTGGCCTGCGCCGTGACCGCTTTCCGGGCAAAGCAGGTAAACCGCATCATCCTTACCCGTCCCGCCGTGGAGGCCGGAGAAAAGCTGGGCTTTCTGCCCGGAGATCTGCAGAATAAGGTCGACCCGTATCTCAGGCCGCTCAATGACGCGCTTTTCGACATGCTCGGCGCCGAGACATACGCCAAATATCTTGAAAAAGGGAATATCGAGGTGGCGCCGCTGGCTTATATGCGCGGCCGGACCCTGGATGATTCTTTCATCATTCTCGACGAAGCGCAGAATACTTCGCGCGAGCAGATGAAGATGTTTCTTACCAGGATAGGCTTCGGCTCAAAAGCCGTAATAACCGGAGATATAACCCAGATAGATCTTCCGCAGGACAAGGTCAGCGGCCTGAAGGAAGTCATGAACATCCTTAAGAACATAGACGACATCGAGATATGCCGCCTTACCGGTGACGACGTTGTAAGACATGTGCTGGTGCAGAAGATAATCGAGGCATACGAGAAATATGAAAAATCGATGCCTACGGAGCGCAGCGCGCCGGGAGCGAGAAGGCACAGATGAGGCACAGAATAATCATCGGCGGCGCGGAAGGACGGGATCGCGCCTGCGTCAGACTGATAAGGAAAAGTATCGCGGCGGCTCTGAAGGCCGAAAAAGTTAATGTCAGGTGCGAGATAAACGTACTTCTCACGGACGACGAGGGCATACGCGAAATAAACAGGAATATGCGCGGCGTGGACAAGGCGACGGATGTGCTGTCCTTCCCGATGTTTGATTTTTCGCCCGGTGCTTTCAGCGCCGCGGACGGACAGGCCGATCCGCTGAGCCGATTTATGCCGCTGGGCGATATGGCGCTGAATATGGACAGGGTCCGCAGTCAGGGAGAGGAATACGGACACGGAGAAAAGCGGGAGACGGCATATCTTACCGTTCACAGCATGCTTCATCTGCTCGGTTACGACCATGAGGATGAGGGAGAGAATAAAAAGCTGATGCGTTCACGGGAAAAAGAAATAATGAAGACCATTAGGATCTGAAGGCAGAGAGAAATGAATATTACGAAAACAGCGGTATTTACAATCGTAGGCAGACCGAATACGGGAAAATCCACGCTCGCTAACAGGATTGCGGGAGAAAAAATCGCAATAGTCAGCAACAAGCCGCAGACTACGCGCGGCCGTATTTACGCGGTATGCAGCCGCGGCGACACCCAGCTCGTATTCCTGGATACGCCCGGCTTCCACAAGCCCAGGAACGCTTTGGACGAGTATATGGTCAAGGTCGTCAAAAACAGTGTCGGAGACGGCGGCGACGCAATACTCATGATGGTGGAGCCGATAGCCAATATCGGACAGCAGGAAGCGGAACTGATATCGATGATACGCTCTTCGGGACTGCCGGCCATACTGGTTATCAACAAGATCGACACCGTCGGCAGGGAAAGCCTGCTTACTGTAATGGATATATATTCCAAAGCCTATGGATTCGAGCATATAATCCACATATCGGCGGCGACGGGAGACGGCTTTGACGGACTGATGGACGAGCTTGCAAAATACGCGCAGGATGGTCCCGCTCTGTTTCCGGAGGATATGGTCACCGATCAGCCGGACCGTCAGATAGTGGCTGAGATAGTGCGCGAAAAGCTGCTGTACTGTCTTGAACACGAGATACCGCACGGTACCGCCGTTGAGGTAACGAAATTCTCCGAGCGCGAGGACAGCGGGATCATCGATCTTGACGTTACGATATACTGCGAGAAAGCCGGGCATAAACGGATCATCATCGGCAAAAACGGCGCGATGCTGAAAAAGATAGGCGAGCTTGCCCGGCGTGATGTGGAAAGGTATATGGGAACAAAGGTTTTCCTGCAAAGCTGGGTCAAGGTAAAGGAAAACTGGCGTGACAGCGGCGCAATGCTGCGAAACTTCGGATACAATGAGTAATACGGCGGTAGTGCGCGGGCTGGTGCTGCGTCAGGCGGAATACAAAGAGAGCAGCCGTATGCTCACCGTGCTGACCGACGGTATGGGGAAGATCCCCGTGTCGGCAAGAGGCGCGGGACGCAGAGGCAGCCGCACGGCTGCGGCGAGCCAGCTTTTCGCCTTTTCGGAGATGACGCTTTCTCAAAGCCGTGACCGCTGGTATCTTAACGACGCAAATACAATAGAACTTTTCCGGGGTCTGACCGAGGATATAGCCGCTTTTGCGCTCGGCGCGTATTTTCTGGATCTGATGGACGCGGTATGCCAGGAGGGCGTGGATGAGCCGGAGATACTCTCGCTCGGGCTGAGAGCCCTGTGGCTGCTCAGCGAAGGAAAAAAGGAACGCGCATTGATCAAATGCTCCTTTGAACTCAGACTTATGTCTCTGCTCGGATACAGGCCGGAGCTTGAACGCTGCGCCGGGTGCGCTGCCGAGGATATCGACGCTCCCGTGCTCGACCTGCGCGGGGGAGAACTGTACTGCGCAGCATGCGCGGAAAAGCATGCTCTCTCTCCGAGAAAGCTCTGCGGCGGTTCGCTCAGCGCCATGCGGTATATTGTGCTTGCCCAGGACGGAAAGGAATTCTCTTTTTCCCTTAAAGACGCGCCCCTCAAGCGCCTTGGAGCGACGTCCGAAGCCTATGTAAGAGAGCAGCTTGAAAGAAGCTTTGCGTCGCTGGCGTATTATAAGGGAATAGAAGGTTAAAACAAGGAACGGCCATAATAAAATGGAACTTTATGAAAAGTCACTGAAAATTCTTGAACTGCCTGCTGTTCTGTCCATGCTCGCGGAGGAAACCGTTTGCCAAAGCGCGGCTGAACAGGCGTCGGGGCTGCTTCCGAGCGGCGAGATATTCGAAATAAGAAGCAGACTGGAAGAAACCGGGGACGCAAAGCGGCTCATATCGCTTAAAGGGACGCCCCCGCTGTCGTCGATACGCGATGTATGCGCGTCGCTCATGCGCGCAAGGATGGGCGGCATGCTGAATACCAGAGAGCTGCTTGACATAGCCGAGCTGCTTCGCGCCGCGAGGAGGCTCAAGGCGTGGGCGGGAGATGAGAGCGACAGCCTTAAAGGACTTTTCGCCTCTCTTGCGGCTAATAAATTTCTCGAAGAAAAGATAAGCTCTTCCATAATCGGAGAGGACGAGATCGCCGACGCGGCAAGCTCGGAGCTCGCGTCCATAAGGCGGCACATGCGGGCGGCCAATGCGCGGATACGCGATGTGCTGCAAAAGATCATAAGCTCGCCGACTTATGCCAAAGCATTGCAGGATCCGATAATAACGATGAGGGCGGACAGATATGTCGTTCCCGTCAAGGCGGAGCAGAAGGGCGTTATAAACGGTCTTGTCCACGATGTATCCGGCAGCGGACAGACGGTGTTTATCGAGCCGATGCAGGTGGTGCAGGCAAACAACGAGATACGCGAGCTGCAGGCCAAGGAAAAAAAGGAGATCGAGCGCATACTCATGGAGCTGTCCGCCGAGGCGGCTTCCTTTGAGGAAGATATAGTCTGTGATTTCAACGTTCTGGTAAAGCTGGATCTGATATTTGCAAAAGCCAAGCTCTCTTACCGCATGAAGGCCGACGCTCCGGAGATAAACGAGCGCGGCGCGGTAAGGCTGAAAAGAGCGAGACATCCGCTGATAGACACGCGCCGGGCCGTTCCGATAGATATCGCTGTCGGGGACGATTTCGACACGCTCATAATAACGGGCCCCAATACGGGCGGCAAGACGGTCAGTCTGAAAACCCTGGGCCTGCACTGCGTCATGGCGGCATGCGGGCTACACATACCCGCCGAGTACGGAAGCACCGTCCCGGTATTCAAAAAAATATTCGCGGATATCGGCGACGAGCAAAGCATCGAGCAGTCGCTGTCGACATTTTCTTCGCACATGAGGAACATAGTGGGCATGCTTGCCGAGACCGATGAAGATACGCTGGTGCTTTTCGATGAACTCGGAGCGGGCACGGATCCCGCCGAGGGCGCCGCTTTGGCTATTTCCGTGATAGAATATGCGCGCGCGAAAGGGGCGCGCATAGCCGCCACGACCCATTATGCCGAGCTGAAGATATACGCGACCTCGGCCGACGGAGTAATGAACGCTTCATGTGAATTCGATGTGGAGACGCTCAGGCCGACATACAGACTGCTGATGGGCATACCCGGCAAATCAAACGCATTCGAGATATCAAGAAGGCTCGGCCTGGACGAAAGCATCATAAACGACGCAAAGACAAGGCTGGACAGCGGAAGCGCCGATTTCGAGCAGGTGCTTGCCGTGCTGCAGGAAGAGCGGCAGAAAATGGAAAAGGAACAGCTTGAGCTTCAAAGGCTGCGTGCGGCCGCCGAGCAGGATGCCGCGGCCGCCGCCGAGCTGAGAAAGAAGCTCGAGTCGGAGAGAGAAAAGGCGGGAGCAAAAGCGAGAAGGGACGCCGATATGCTCCTGCAGGAAGCCAGACGAGTTTCGGAAGAGGTATTCAGCGAACTCAACGAAATGCGCAGGCATGCCGCGGACGCCGAAAATGCCAAGCAGATCAACGATGCGAGAGTGGAACTCGTGAAAAAACTCAATTCCGCTCAGGAGGCTCTCGGCATACGCGATGAAGAAGAGCCGGAGCAGGCGGAAAACAGAAGACCGATAAAGGCTGGAGACGCCGTGGAGCTTATACGGATAGGCAAACAGGCGGAGGTCATATCCGTATCGGGCGACGGAACGCTTACGCTTCAGGCAGGTATAATGCGTGTCACCGCAGCTCCGGGAGAGGTTAGACTGCTGGAAGGCCGCAAAACCGAAAAAGCAAAATATATGGAAAGATCCCAGGCAAAGCTGAGGACACTTTCGGTCAGCCCGGAGGTCGATCTGCGCGGACTGGACGCACAGGAAGCCGTTTCGGTGCTGGAACGTTATCTCGACGGCGCCATGCAGGCGAATTTGAATTCCGTGAGGATCATACACGGAAAGGGAACGGGAGTTCTTCGCAATGCCGTCAGAGACGCGCTGAAAAGAAACAAGTCCGTTAAATCCTTCCGCCTGGGCCGATACGGAGAGGGGGAAAGCGGAGTTACGATAGCCGAGTTTAAGACATAATGCTAAAAGAAATTTGATTTGTAACATATTTATAAGCAAGTTTGACCATTGACGCACCGTGCTTATTTTGCTAAAATCATAATATCGGGCGTATGGTTTTATATGAGAAAGGTGTGCTTTTGATGTATACGAAAACAATGGTAGTAAACAACGAGGTAGGGCTTCACGCCAGGTCCGCTACTTTCTTTGTTCAGAAGGCCAACGAATATAAATGCGCGGTATGGATAGAAAAAGATGAACGCAGAGCAAATGCGAAAAGTCTGCTTGGGGTTCTCTCGCTCGGTATAGTCAAAGGCACCGAGGTGACCGTCGGAGCGGACGGTACCGACGAGATCAGCGCAGTTAACGGGTTGGAAGAACTCGTAGAGTCCAATTTCAAAGAATTTGAGACAAAATAAACCTTTGCATTATATTATTTTGACAAGCGGGGAGAGAGCTGTTTCCCCGCTTGTTTTTTTTGCGCGCAGGCGTGACTTCAAAAGGAAAAAATTTACATAAATTACCAATTTGCTATTGCGTTTATTGACAACTTATGGTAAATTATCATATGCAAACGAGGCTCAGGAGCTTGAAATAAAAATAAAAGTCCGCCGAACGTTGTAATACGATCTATCAAACGGAGGAATGGGAAGTTGGACAAATCTGTTAAGCTGATTATTGCGGATGCCAGCGAGGATTTCATGAAGCTTTGCTGCGAGGCGGCGTCCGCCGAAGAGGACATAGAGCTCCTGGGCGCTGCATGCGACGAAGAGGAAGCGCTGAAGATGTGTGCGGAGCTTCGTCCCGACGTTCTGCTGATGGACATGGTGCTGCCGAAGGCGGACGGTTACGGAGTGCTGAAAAATCTGAGCAGAAACGGCGACGGATATCCCGCCGTAATAGTCCTTTCGGCCTTTTATAATCAGCGTATAGTCGCGGATGCGGCGGCGCTCGGGGCGTATTATTTCATTTCAAAGCCCTGTGATTTTGAAGAGCTTTTTGACCGTGTCAGAAGTGTGGGCAGGGCAAGCGACAGCAATGTGGGCATGGTAAGCCTTCAGGGAGCCGGCAAGATAAAGCCCGAGCAGCGCATAGAGGCAATGGTGACCGAGGTGATACATGAGATAGGCATTCCCGCCCATATCAAGGGGTATCAGTATATAAGAGAAGCTATAGTGCAGACCGTGAAGGACATGGATCTTATAAACGCCGTTACAAAGGCACTTTATCCCATGGTGGCAAAGAAATTCGGCACGACTTCTTCGCGCGTTGAACGCGCCATACGCCATGCAATAGAGGTCGCGTGGGACAGAGGCGATATAGAAGTGCTTCAGAAATATTTCGGCTACACCGTATCGGGAACAAAGGGAAAGCCGACGAACAGCGAGTTTATCGCACTGATATCGGACCGACTGCAGCTGAGACTGAAAGAGCTCGGCGTGCAGCTCAGTTGAACGTAATAAAATGATCAGCCGGATGCGCGGTGCGCGTCCGGCTTTTTTATTTGTCCGAAGATGCCTGTTGCAATCCGCAGGGAAGTATGCTATTATCAACGTAATAGAACAAATGTTCGATTGCGGCGGTGAAAAATGAATACGGAAGAAAAACTGAAAATATTGGCCGATGCGGCGAAATACGATGTGGCGTGCACTTCGAGCGGAGCTCAAAGGCAAGGCAGGAAAGGCTATACGGGCAGCGCTTCGGCGGCTGGCTGCTGTCACAGCTTTACGGCCGACGGAAGATGCGTTTCGCTTCTGAAAGTGCTTATGACGAATGTCTGCGCATATGACTGCGCATACTGCGTAAACAGGCGCAGCAATGATGTGCCGAGGGCGGCCTTTACGCCGAGAGAGCTTGCGGAACTGACCATGCAGTTTTACCGCAGAAACTACATCGAGGGGCTGTTCCTCAGCTCGGCGGTGATGCGGGATCCGGATCATACCACGGAACAGCTTATAAGCGTACTGAGACTGCTCAGGACGGAGTACAGATTCAGGGGATATATACACGCAAAGGCCATACCGGGGACAGATCCGCGCCTGATAGAGGAGCTGGGCACGCTTGCGGACAGAATGAGCGTTAATATTGAACTTCCGTCGGAACAGAGCCTTAAGCTGCTGGCGCCGGATAAAACCAAGGAAGGCATACTCGGCTCCATGAAGCGGATAAGCGACGGGATAAAAGAAAACAGCGAGGCTCTCGTGAAATACCGCTCAGCTCCTCAATTCGCGAGAGCCGGGCAGAGCACTCAGATGATCGTGGGAGCGACGCCGGAGAGCGATCGGAAGATACTTGCTCTTGCGGAGGGACTTTATAAGAAGTACGGACTGAAAAGGGTTTTCTTTTCGGCATATATACCCGTGACAGAGGGGCGCGGGCTGCCCGCGGCGGATACCAGACCGCCGCTGATGCGCGAACACAGGCTCTATCAGGCGGACTGGCTGCTGCGGTTTTACGGATTTTCGGCCGAAGAAATACTCGATGAAGCGCATCCGTATTTCAATACGCTTATCGATCCGAAATGCAACTGGGCGCTCAACCATATGGAGCTTTTTCCGGTGGAAGTAAACAGCGAGGCTTATGAAATGCTGCTGAGAGTGCCGGGAATAGGGGTAAAGGGAGCGAGACGGATCGTTGCCGCCAGACGGAGCTCGGCGCTGGATTTTGACGATCTGAAAAAACTCGGGGTAACACTGAAAAGAGCCAAATACTTCATAACCTGCCGGGGAAGGGCGCTGCCCGGCCTGAACATGCGCCCCGATGTGATAGCGGGAGAACTGATGAGCTCAAACGTATGTAAAGATCTGCCCGAGGCGGAACAGTTGAGTTTATTCGATGCGGAGGAATACAGAAAATGTCTGACGGGACAGCTGTGATATATGTTTATGACGGCAGCTTTGACGGCCTTATGTGCTGTGTAGGGGAGAGCCTGCGCCGCGGGGAGAGGCCGGAGGATATAATACTTCCCGCCGACCTGCAGGAAACGCTTTTTCCTACGGTGGTCATCGGGACTGACATCGGCCTGTCAAAAAAAACAACGAGCCTCATACGCGAGCGCATAGGCGCCCGGACGCTGGCGTTTATAAAACGAGTTTATCTTACCCGCATGGAGCGCAGGGAAACGGCGATACTTGATTTCATCCTGAAAAGTTTTGCGCAGGGCAAAAGCCTGCTCGGAGATATGGTCTCGGAGCAGGTCCTGCCCATGATAAAGGCCGTGAGACATCTGAACAACGAAGCCGAGCTCTTGAAGGGATTTATCAGATTTTCGGATATGGACGGTGTGCTCGTATCCGTTATAAAGCCCGAAAACCAGGTGCTGCCGCTGCTTGCCCGGCATTTTTGCGACAGGTTTCCGGACAGCAGGATACTCATATATGACGAGGGCAGGGGCGAGGTCCTTTTGTGCGGCGAGGGAAAGAGCAGCATAGGATATATAGACGATTTTAAGCTGCCTCGACTTTCTGCGGAGGAAAAAAATTACCGCGCCCTATGGCAGAGCTTTTATGAAACGGCTGCCATAAAGGAGCGGTATAACCCGAAGTGCCGCTCGGGACACATGCCAAAGCGGTATTGGGCGTATATGACGGAGTTTTGCAGGCGGGAGAGATATGTGCCTCAAAGCGAACTGACGGAGCCGTCCGACTCCGCCTGAGACCTCGGGAGTATTGCAAAATATGCCCGTTCCTTCTTGACCGTATATGCGGGAAGGAACGGGCATAGGCTTATTTTTTCCCGAAGAGGCCGCCGATTTTTCCGAGAAGATCTCCGGCCTGATCGATATTCAGCTTGGCCTTTACACCCGCGACAAGAGACTCAAGCTGTTCCGAGGGAAGATCGACGCCTCCGAGCAGACCTTTTACCGCGCCGATGGGGTCCTTGGTGAACTTCTCCAAAAGGCTCTTGTCCCCGCTGATTTTTTTCACCAGTTCTTCGATTTTTCCCTTGATGTCGAAATCCATAAAAATATCCTCACTTTCAAAGAATGATCATGCCGCTGTCTGTCAAAAGAAAAAGGCGTTGCCTCTCAATAGCAGGTCTTGCTGTTTTGATACAACGCCTTTTGCCCGTAAAGGGATGCCGTTAAATGTAGTTCTTTGCGCAAAGCAGCTCCGCAAGCAGTACAGCGCCGCCGGCAGCGCCGCGGAGAGTATTGTGGCTGAGACATACGAATTTATAATCGTACTGGGTGTCCTCGCGCAATCTGCCCACGGATATCGCCATGCCGTTTTCGAGGTTGCGGTGCAGCTTGGTCTGCGGCATGTTGTCTTCCTCGAAATAATGGAGAAACTTCTTGGGGGCAGAGGGCAGGCCGAGCTCATCGGGCAGGCTCTTGAAATTGTTCCATGCGTCGAGGATCTCGTCCTTGGAGGGCTTGTTTTTGAAAGAGGCGAAAACGGCGGCCATGTGACCGTTTGATACCGGAACGCGCAGACACTGCGCGGTGATGGCGGGACTGTCGGCATTTACAATGACGCCGTTTTCGACACGGCCCCAAAGCTTCATGGGCTCGCGTTCGGATTTCTCCTCTTCGCCGCCGATATAAGGAATAACATTGTCGATCATTTCCGGCCAGGTATCAAAGGTCTTGCCGGCGCCCGAAATGGCCTGATAGGTACATACGAGCACCTTGTCGAGACCGTAGCCGCGCAGAGGATGCAGGGCGGGGACATAGCTCTGCAGGGAGCAGTTGGATTTTACGGCGATAAAGCCGCGCTTCGTGCCGAGACGCCTGCGCTGGCTCTCTATGACCTCGATATGCTCGGGATTGATCTCCGGCACCACCATGGGCACGTCGGGAGTCCAGCGATGGGCGCTGTTGTTGGATACAACGGGGCATTCCAGCTTTGCATATTTTTCTTCAAGAGCGAGGATCTCGTCTTTTTTCATGTCGACGGCCGAAAAAACGAAATCGACGGCAGCGGCTATCTTTTCCGCATCGGCGTCGGCATCCATTATAACGAGCTGCTTGGAGCTTTCCGGAGCGGGAGTATCCAACAGCCAGCGTCCGGCCATGACGTCGCCGTATTTCTTTCCGGCGCTTCGGGGGCTGGCGGCCACGACGGCAAGCTCAAACCAGGGGTGTTTGTCGATGAGGGTAACAAAACGCTGTCCCACCATACCTGTTGCTCCTATAACTCCGACCTTGTATTTTTTCATAGTTGTCACTCCTTTGATCCGTGATAGTCGAATAAATTCTTCTTGAACACCCGTTCTTATTTCGCTATAATAACCGCATGGCGGTCATTGCGCGACGCAGCCCGGGTATTTGGGCCGAGGCGCGTAAATACGGAACGATAAGTAATACGATAGTGCGATAATACCACTTACGATTATTTGATGTCAATGGTGTTTTGATATGATAAAAGCGAGAATTAAAAATATCGCCGCGGCGCTGCTGATATCGGCGATCATCCTGCCGCTGATATCTGTGCGGATGGCCGACAGCAACGCGTTTGAAGATCCCGTAAGCCATATAAGGATAGGCCTGAGATGGGGCAGCGCGGCGTCCGCCTCGGCAAACCTGCTGAATTACACCGGCAGCGGTTACTTCTTCGGATATTTTGACGGAGACCGTGAGTTCATCAGGCTCGGCGAAACGGATAAGACCGCGATCACCATGATGAAGGATTGGAACATGTACCGCTATTCCGGCGCATGGCACGATTCCGCGCCGTCGTCGGGGAGCGCGATATGCGTAGGCTGCTATCATCTGCGCCTGGAGCCCGCCTATGACAGCGCGGAAGCTGTCGAGGAAGCAATGTACGACGCCGAGGGGAATAAGTATATTTCCGACAGCTTCATTGCTTATCATAACGGAGCATGGTACATATGCGCGGGAAATTATACCGGCCTCGGATCGGCCGAAAGCGCGCTGAGTTCAAGAGGGCTTGACGGCACTGCAATGACGGCAAGCTCGCGCTGCGTAACGGTCGTTGAAACCGAGACCGGAGAGATACTGTTCCAATTTGACTGCGGCGAAGATTATTCTCTGGCCGTCATGCCGAAGGCAGAGAACGGAGAAAAAGCCCTCACATGGTTTCAGGGCTATAAATATTACGGAGGCTTTCAGTATACCAGGCTCGACGGAGGCGACCTTACGGTCGTGAACTTTATCGGGATGAGCGATTACGTAAAGGGAGTCATACCGTATGAAATGAATCCCTCATGGCCCGTTGAGGCGCTTAAGGCCCAGGCGGTCACTGCAAGGACATATGCCGCGGCACATTTGAACGCGCACAAAAAGAACGGATTTGATCTGTGTGACGACGTATGCTGCCAGGCATATCGCGGCGCCAACAGCGCCACGGAAGTCAGCGATCGCGCCGTTGAAGAGACCGACGGGGTATATCTGACCTATGACGGGGATTACGCCAATACATTTTATTATTCCAGCAACGGCGGCGCTACCGAGGACTGCCAAAATGTTTTTTATGAGGATATACCCTACCTTAAGGGGAAACGCGATCCGTATGAGGATTATGTTGAAACGGGGTATAAAAACTGGAGTTATACATACACCGCTTCTGATATAACCAATATACTCCAGGCTAAAGGATATGCCTGCGCTTCGATAGTATCGGTCACGCCCACATATACTGCCAGCGGAAATATCTACTCCATCAAATTCACGGACGCCAACGGCGTGAACTGGACGTTTTCGAAAGACAGGGCCGGGAGCATTCTGTACAGCTCCTCTTACGGGAAATATACTTTCAGTCAGCATTTCACCATCACCGACGGCAAGGGCGGGACCGACGAGATTTTTATAAACACATCCGCCGACAGAATAAGCGCCGGGAACGAGAGGACGTTATACGCAATAAACGGATACGGCGTCACGGATGAACTGACCGGTATGGAGGGAAGGGCGGTCATAACCTCCGCGGGCGTGACGGTCCTTTCGCTTATGAACAGCGGACAGCCTATTTATTCCGACAAGTACGTCGTGACGGGTTCGGGCTGGGGCCACAACGTAGGAATGAGTCAGTACGGTGCGAAAGCAATGGCCGAGCTCGGATACGGCTATGAAGATATACTTGATTTCTATTATACGGGCGCTTCGATAGGCTGAAGCGTGTTCCGAGGAAAAAACATGAAAACGAAAGATTTTTATTATGAGCTTCCTCCGGAGCTTATTGCGCAGACGCCTTTGGAAAAACGCGACCGGTCGCGTCTTATGCTTGTGAGCCGTAACGGCGGTGAGCCCCGGCACGGCGTTTTCTCCGATCTTCCTCAGTATCTCCGCGAAGGAGACTGCATCGTGTTCAACGATTCGAGAGTGATACCCGCAAGACTGTTCGGGAAGAGGAGCAGCGGCGGCAGCGTTGAAGTGCTTTTGTTCAACGATAAGGGCGGAGGAGTTTGGGAAGCCCTGACAAGACCGGGAAGAAAGACGCCGGAAGGCACGCGGATATCTTTCGGCGACGGCGAGCTGACTGCCGTCGTCACCGGGAGAGGCAGCGACGGACTCAAGCTTTTGAAATTCGAATATGACGGAGTATTTCTCGAAATCCTCGAAAAACTCGGCAGAACTCCGCTGCCGCCGTATATCAGGCAGGAGCTTGAGGACTCGGAGCGGTATCAGACGGTGTATTCAAAGCATCCCGGCTCGGCTGCAGCGCCGACGGCCGGCCTTCATTTTACCGAAGAGCTTATGCAGCGGCTCAAAGAAAAGGGCGTTGAACTGTGCTATGTTACGCTGCATGTCGGTCTCGGGACTTTCAGGCCGGTAAAAGCCGAGGATATCGCGGACCATGAAATGCACGCGGAATACTGTCATATAGACGCCGAAACGGCGGAAAGAATAAACAGGGCAAAAAGAGAAAACAGACGCGTTATCGCATGCGGCACTACATCGTGCCGCACCATTGAGGCCGTTGCGGATGAAGACGGGTTTTTAAAAGAGTTTTCGGGACTTGTCAATATCTTTATATATCCGGGCTACCGTTTTAAGTGTACGGACGCCTTGATAACCAATTTCCACCTGCCGGAAAGCACTCTGCTCATGCTTGTGTCGGCTTTGGCGGGCAGAGAAAACATTCTGCATGCCTATGAGATCGCGGTCAGGGAAAAATACAGATTTTTCAGCTTCGGCGACGCCATGTTCATTTCATAATCCGTTGCCGAAAAAGGAAGCTAATCATGGAATTTCGAATTATAAGAAAAGAGGGACGTGCCCGAAGGGGAGAATTCGACACCGCTCACGGGACCGTTCAGACGCCTGTTTTTATGAATGTCGGAACACAGGCTGCGGTAAAAGGCGGCGTATCAGCGGAGGATCTTGAGGCCATAGACTGCCGTGTGGAGCTGTCGAACACTTATCATCTTCACCTGCGTCCGGGAGAACAGGTCATCCGCGATTTCGGCGGTCTGCACGGTTTTATGAAGTGGGACAGACCGATATTGACCGACAGCGGCGGATTTCAGATCTATTCCCTTGCAAAACTGCGAAAGATCAAGGAAGAGGGAGTATATTTCAGTTCCCACCTGGACGGCCGCAAAATATTCATGTCTCCGGAAAACAGCATACAGATACAGTCCGCGCTCGGATCCGATATTGCCATGGCCTTTGATGAATGCGTGGAGATACCTTCGCCGAAAAAATATGTTGCCGATTCATGCGACAGAACATATCGCTGGCTCGTTCGCTGCAGAGACGAGCTGGAAAGGCTCAACTCTCTTGAAGGCACCGTCAATCCCGATCAGCAGCTTTTCGGCATAAATCAGGGCACCGTATTCAAGGATCTGCGCATAGAGCATATGGAAAAGATCGCGGAGCTTGATCTTCCGGGCTACGGTATCGGGGGACTGTCTGTCGGGGAAACGACGGAGGAAATGTATGAAACGCTCGATGCGGTCCTGCCTCATGCGCCGGAAAATAAGCCGAGATATCTGATGGGCGTAGGCACTCCGGAAAACATAGTCGAGGGTGTTTGGCGAGGCGTCGATTTCTTCGATTGCGTCATGCCGGCGCGCAACGGCAGACACGGAAAGCTTTATACGCGTTTCGGCACTATAAATATCAAAAACGAAAAATATACCGGTGATGAGCTGCCGATAGACGAGCAGTGCGGATGCCCCGTTTGCAGGCGCTATTCCAGAGGATATCTCAGGCATCTGTTCAAGGCCGAGGAAGTGCTTGCGCTGCGTTTCGGTGTGCTGCATAATCTGTGGTACTACAATCATCTTACCGAAGATATTCGTTCGGCGCTTGAACGCGGAGAATTTGAAAAATGGCGTAATGAATTTTACAGCCTGAGAGAAGCGGGGGAGCGATAAAACCGATCTCGGATCCCTTTGCCTATGACGATAAATTGTAATTGACAACATTTTGCACTTAAGTATATAATCAATCAATCACATGTTGGAGGGTACCGAATTGAATTACACAAGCATAATTATGATCGTCGTCCTTCTGGTCGTATTCTATTTCTTCCTTATCAGACCGGAAAACAAAAAGAAAAAGAAGCTTGAACAGATGAGAAACGAGATCAAGGTCGGAGACGAGATAACCACCATCGGCGGGATGCTGGGCAAGGTGGTAAATGTCAAAGATGACTCCATCACCTTTGAAACCGGAGAAGACCGGGTACGCATACAGGTCGCCCGTTGGGCAATATCAAATACCGGATATAATACGCAGAGCTGATTGTTCCGATACTAAAAACGATCCTCCCTCGCATATCCTATAGCAGGAATAAATGCGAGGGAGGTTTTTTTATTGAAAGAAGGAAGAAATACGGCGAAAAAAACGGCGGTCGGAACAGCCGTGACAATATTGACCGCGCTTGTGCTCCTGCTTTTGGCTTCCTTTTTGACCGTGAGGGGAGTTTTACCCGAAGAGGCAGTGAAGCCGTGTGTTATAGCGGCCTGCGCTGTGGGAAGCATAATGGGCTCGGCGGCGGCGCGCGGAAGAAATCCGGGCCGGAGCGCGGCAGCGGCGGGGCAGGGGATAGTGTGCGCAGCGGCAGTGCTGACCGCCGGCGCGCTGCTGTCAAAAGAAAGCGGCATGGACGGCTTTGCGGCGATCGTATTGTGCACTTTGCTGATTCCGGCAGTGTCCGCGGCTCTGCTGACACGGAAGAGGCGACGTAAACACCGCTGATATTACTTCCTGCAATCTAAGGATAACACGCATAAAACAATCAGTAATCAAACAATATATTGCGTTTTTAACAGCGATTGCAAGAATATGGCCACCAAATAGCGAAAAAGTCTGCCGTTGAGCTGTGAGACCGGTTTGCTTTGTTTACATAATCTTGTATACATAATACATGGACATAATGCACAAAAATTTTATAAAACCGCATTTTTCCTTGATAAAATTCGGCTGTTGTAATATAGTTATAAAGCATTTGAGAAGCATTCGGCGTATTATGATAAACTGCCGTTCATATCTTTTAACGAGGTGAATGATATGGACAGCAGATCTTTTGAAAGACGCGGATTACTTATCTGTGTATTTATATTTCTTTCGGGCGGAGCATTAGGCGCATATTTTGCCCACTCTATCGATCGGGACGTTGCTTTTCATATAGTTGAACTGTGCCGCAGCGGCATTCCCGCGCTGTACGCCGTCATTTTGAATTTGTCGCTGCCCGTCCTGACATTGTTTTTGTCAACCTCCGTGATCGGATTTGTTTTTATTCCGCCGCTTGATTTTGCGGGAGGTTTTATTGCTTCGTACATAATGACCGCCGTTCTGGCGGCGTCCGGTATAACTTTTTATTCTATCGCATATTTGGCCGTTCCGGCGTTTTTGGGAGCGGCGTGTCAGCTTTTCCTGTCAGCTCGCTGTATGCTGATATCTCTGTCCATAGGAAGGGAAAAAAGAGGTACGGCTGTTTTCGGCCGCCGGCAGACTGTTTTTGCCGCGCCGGCCGCTCTTATTATGCTTACCGCAGCGGAAATCATCTTTTACAGATTTACTCGCTGAGTATTTTGGATCTCGCAGCCATCGTTCTGTATGAAAGGAGGAAATGTATTTGAAATCGCCGGAGTTCTATATCGACGATTTTTCCGATTATTTAAAAAATGAAAAACACGTTTCCTCCAATACGCTGGTTTCATATATTCGTGACGTTAATCAATTTTCCGCATGGGTTTTCGAAAACGGTATTTCGGAGGTCTCCGGGATCGATCGGGAAACGGTTGAAAATTATATAAGACATCTTAAAGGTTACGGGAAATCCTCCGCGACTCTTTCCAGATGCGCGGCTTCCCTGAAATGCTTTTTTGATTATCTTTTAAGAAAGCATATAGTCAACGCCAATCCTGCCGTAAAGCTTTCGCTGGATAAACATGCCCGGCGTCTTCCGCAGATCCTGTCAAACAGGGAAGTGGAAACCTTCCTTGAGCAGCCGGATCTGAATGACGCGAAGGGAATACGCGACAAAGCCATGCTTGAGCTGCTGTACGCTACCGGAATACGCGTGACCGAACTTATTTCGCTCAATTATTCGGACGTCAATCTCGCCGCCGGGATAATAGACTGCAAAAACGGCGATAAAGAGAGAACGATCCCTATGTATTCCGTTGCGGTAAAATCACTGAAGGACTATCTTGACAATGTCAGGCCGATGATGATAGCCGAAAGCAACGAGACGGCCTTATTTGTAAACGTAAACGGCAGCAGGATGTCCCGACAGGGTTTTTGGAAAATCGTAAAGTCTTATCAGAAGAAAGCGGATATAAAAAAAGATATCACCCCGCATACCCTCAGACATTCTTTTGCCGCTCATCTGCTGGAAAACGGCGCGGATATACATGCCATACAGGAAATGCTCGGACACGCGGACATATCATCCACGCAGATATATACCAAAGTCGTCAGAAAACAGCTTAAGGATGTTTACAATAAGGCGCATCCTCGGGCGTGAGCCGCCGATATGCCGTCTTTGAGAATGCGGGATCGAAAAAGACAATACAGATGCAGAAACAAGCCGTTATTTGCCGGCAGCAGCTCCGGTAAAGAACGGCTTTTTCATTTCGTATTTCCCGGCAATTTGCGCGGTCCCGACGAAGGAATGCCGGGGCCGTTTTTTTGCGCCGCTTCCGTCGGCACAATATGAAAAGCAGTTGCAAATCCGTGAAAATTGTACTAATATTATAACCGTAATATTATATTTTTCGGTATGTTGCGGAAAAGGCATACCGAAGCGGTTTTGAATGCCGAATATTTGGATGATATCATCCGGAAAGGCGGATAGTTGCAATGAAGGTAAAGAAGAGTGCGTTCGCGCTGCTGCTGAGCATCGTTATGGTGTTCGGCCTGCTGCCGGCCGCCGCGTTTGCAGGGGGACCGGGCGACGTCACGGAGCTTCCGCGAGTGGGCGGTTACAGGGAAGATTTTGCGGATCAGTCTGCGCTGATCACAGACAGTGATCCGTTTGAACTCCGCGGTGAGCCAAACGGAGAATTCTTCTTTGTTATCTGCAGCGATGATGATCTCAGTATTACCGATCTTGCATTTGAAGATCGGGTTGAAGACGCCATGTCCTGGGAACAGTCGGATAACGCAGGCAGAGTCTGGCGCGTTGGACTGCACCCCGATTTCCCGGCAGACTGTGAGCGTTTCGACTGTTTCGCTGTCCTTTCAAACGGCGATGAGGAACGCTTCGGCGTATCGATCGCGGACCACCGCCCGGCTTTGGTCTGGCATTGGGCCGACAGGCATTGGGAGGACGCCCATGAGGACGCCGAGACCGGCGAGTGGATCGACGGCGGCGATGTTTTCACACCCCGCACATGGGAGAGGCCGGAATACGTTTTCGGCGTCTTCCCCGGAATGGACGCATGCGGCAGATTTGAGCTGCTGACCTGGGAAGAGGACAATGGTGACGAGCTCGTTTGCGTATTTACGCCGATCGCATATAATGACCTTGAATTTGCGGTAGACGGTCAGCAGAGCATATTCGACAAAACGGAAGAGAACAACGGCTGCTATAACCTTTATTTCTATGATTTCGGCGTGTGCACGGTTACTTACGTTGATGAGGATCTGCACGAATACGTCTTCCGTATTTTTTCGGATCTTCCGGATGTAGGGTTTTACGATAACGGTGTTTTTGATGAGCAGACGGGAGAGCTTATCGAACTGAACGATAATACCCGCAGTATATGGATGGATGCGCATTTGGCGGCCTGGGACTTTGACGGCGAAAATGATACCGTCTGGCTTGTCGCACGCGACGGCGCGGTATTGACCGACGCTCATGAGTGCGGCCGGAATATCGGCGTTGACGTCGATCTGTCTCAGGACGGCACTTACGCTGCCGTTGCGCTGACGGGTGATCACCCGCACGGCGATCGCCTTGAGCTTGATATCAGCGGCGTTTGGGGACACGGCGAACCCTTTGAGCACCACATGCGCGGCCTGAGCGTTTGTGATAAGACCCCGCATCTTGCCTTCCGCTATACCGATTGGGACAACGGTATCCCGTATATCTCACACGAATGGGGAGAAGGTTACGAGACCCTGCTTTCCGCCTCGCCGGGTGAGGATCGCGTGATCGAGATCGCTCTGTATGAAGAGAACGGCAACGGTTATCCCGAACCGATCGAGATCGATCCGGCCGAAGTCGAAGTGATCTCCGGCCCCGCGGAGCTCGAGCTCGTGCAGGGCATTGACGATGAATGTTTTCTGCGCGTGCGTTTCACCGGCTTCGGGCCTGTCACGCTCAGCTGGACAGGCGAGAGATATGAGGGCGACGTCGCTGCGACCTACACGCTTTTCTGCGAAAGCATACTTCCCGACGTCGCTTTCTACAGCGCATTGCCTGATACGGAGCAGGAATACTACGACTATTACATTTCACAGTGGGATTACCGCGGCGGGGACGATGCAGTATGGCTCGTTGCGCGCGGCGACAAACTGTTCACCAGAGTAGAAAGCGACTGCGACAGCATTCTGGATATAGACGAGATCCCGAACGAAGGCGTACAGGCCGCAGCCATACGTATCTCTGAGCTGCGCGGCGACCGCATCAACGTACGCTTCTGGGGAACCTTCAACGAGGGCCGCGACGAATTCGGCGGCGAATACGGCGACGGCCGCGAGCTGCGGGTCAACGACGTTTCGCCCGGCCTGTGCTTCCGTTTTACGGACTGGGACAATAACGGCCCGTTCATCGATTATAACAGAGTCCCGGATACCTATATGGATGCCGCACCCGGCGAGCGCCGGATAGTGGAGGTTTATCTGCGCGGCGATGACGGAGTCCTTTCTCAGAGTATCGATCCGGCACAGCTTGTCGTCACCGGCAGCGGTCATAACATGAATACAAGTCAGGATGATCGGGACTGGATCCCTCGTGACGAGCGGATATATCTGAACATTTCCTTTGATGATTTCGGAGAAGTGACGCTGAGCTACGCGTCGAACGGTGTGATATATTCCCGCACCTTCGATTGCACACTCCCCGGCATAGGTTTCTACAGCGAAGTGCCGGAGACGGAAGAAGAATACTATGAATACTATTTGAATGAGCTGAACTATCACGGCGAGCCCGACGCCGCTGTCTTTCTCGTGATGCGCGGCGACGGAGTGATTTACAACGTCTGGAATTACTGCGATAATGTGCTTGATATCGACGAGATCCCTCAGCAGGGCGCAAAGAGCGTCCGCATAGGGATAGAAGAGCTTTTGAGCGATCGGATCGAAATCCGTGTCCAGGGCGACTGGGGCGGAGGCAATCTTTTCGGGTATCCGGAGGATGAGGGCGCTGAGCCCGGCGAAGGACGGGGCATCCATGTCAACGATCTGCGTCCGGGCCATGTCTATACCGGTCTGTGGATAGGCTCCGGAGAGACAGAGATCACGGCGGATTACGGCGATACTGTCACGCTCCGGGTCGAAGCGGGCAACCTTATCCCGGAAGGCGTCCAGCACAATGAACTTAACTATCGCTGGTACCGGGTGCTCGTGCCCGCGGTTGATGAACCCGGAGAGTCGCCGTATGAGCTCATCAATTCCGCGATCGGACCGACGATGACGCTTACGGCAACAAGCGCGGGGACATACCGCTGCGTTGTGGGCGACGAGTTCAACGATTACGGACCTGACGATAACTTCGCAATATACCTCGATTTCCGGGTGTCGGTCGAGAACGGTTTGGTGATAGGTACAGCGGAGCAATATTCTGTTGAGAATTCCGATACCGGCGATACACGTACCGTCACAGCCGACGAGAACGGGTTTATCAATATCCTGCCAGGAGAGATCGTCACGCTGGAGGCGCTGGCGTCCGCGACAGACAGCGAAAATCTGCGCTGCCAGTGGTTCCGCACGAACTTCGGACATCACCTGGAGATGTTGGACGGTTGTCAGAGCACGACCTTTGAGGCTTTTGAAAGCGACGAGTATATGTGCTGGGCAATCGACAAATACGGCAACGTCGAGTTCGCCGTTTTCAATGTTGAGGTACAAAACGATCTGCGTGTGGCCGATATCACGCCCTCCGACCGCATAATCTATGTGGGAAGGGGCGATCAGCTGTCCATAACCGTTTCTGCGGAGTCGAACGACGGCGAGCCGCTGAACTACGCATGGTATTTAGGAGAGGACTACATAAGCGATATTGACCCCGACGACACGGTCATCTGCCGGACGGACACGCTGACTATCGACAATGTCAACAGGGATTACGACCTCGTGGTCGACATTTGGGACAACTACAATAACCATATGACCGTTCCGGTATACGTGCGGGCTGCAGACGGACAGATACTGTATGTCTCGACGCAGGACGAACTTGCCGCCGCGCTCAGCAGCGATCAGCCGGTGTCTGCCGTATATATTACGGAAAGCTTCACGATAGACAGCGAATGTTTGATGCTTTTCGATACGGAGCATTATGAAAACTATCATAATGCCATGATCTTTATACGGCCCGACGTTACGCTGAGCGTTGCGGACGGCGGTTCGTTCGGCTGTCACTATTTCTCATATGAGCCGAATGAAACTTCGGATGATCCGACGGGATTCCTCTACAATGCCGGCACAATTATCGTAGCTGACGGAGGAGAGGTGATCGGCAGCTTTGATACCAACGAGGGGACCGTAACTGTTGAAGGCGGCGGCACCTGTGTCGTACCGCTCAACAACTTCGGCGACATATATGTACACAACGGCGGCGCACTGCTCACCTCGCAGGGAACCTACTGCTGCAATTTCGGTACTGTTACGGTCGACGACGGAGGCCTGATGGAGGCACGCTTCGGCAGCACGATATTCAATGAATGGGGCGGCTGCATTACGCTCAACGGAGAGTTCCGCGTAGGCGTTTACAAAGACTATGACCTGTATGTATGGTTCGAAAATTACGGCGAGTGCACCGGACACGGACGCATCATCCTGTATCCTGTCGTTGACGACGCGGATTTGGACGAGGCTGTTGAGTCGGTTATGCAGATGCTCGGGCAGGAGCAGCGCTTCGGCGACGGCTTCTGGGACGACATAGAGATTTATCGAGAGCTGCGCGCGGCCAGCTTTGAGGAAATATCGGCGGCTTTCCCGGGTGATCGCGTCGTTGCCGGCGAGAACGTAGAGGGCGACATGGATACCATCGTGCGCCTTGACAGACCCGAAAACAACGAGCCCATTCCCGAAAACCCGACGCCCCTTAACGTAATGATCACGGGAAATATCGCAACCATGGGCAAGATCATTATTCCCGATGACGTCGTCGTGACCGTCACATCCGGAGCGAGCCTGTCGGCAGGTATTGACAACTACGGAGTTGTCAATGTGCTCCGGGGAGGCGAACTTGCCACCACGATGGGCAGCAGCATCAATAATTTCGGTACGATAGCCGTGGATGAGGGCGCGTCGCTCATAACTCAAATGGGCCAGGCTTATGCAGGCTTCGATTCGAGCATTCTTAAACTCGACGGCAAACTGTATGCAGGCTGCATCCGCTATCCGGATGACGACGGAGTAGCGAGAGACCACGTTTGGTTTGAGGATCACGGCGGCGAATACTTAGGCAGCGGAACGATCATCCTGCATGACGTCGGTCAGGAAAGCGGTCAGCAAATCGAAAATATGGCTGCTCTCATCGCCCGGGTGCAGGCTGCTGTTGCAGGCAGCAATACCATAACCGTGCGCGGAGAAAACAGCGGCAGCGACGGTCTGGTACAGGATTCAGACGGCGTGTTCCGTTACTATCGCGACGGAGTGCTGCAGAGCGGCTTCACCGGCTTCGTACCCACCGATTACGGCACATGGTACATAATTCAGGGCGTGCTGGACAGGAGCGTCAGCGGCCTTGTGCAGACCGATCAAGGCTGGCAGCTGGTATATGAGGGACAGCTTGCCGATTGGTATACCGGTCTCTTCATCAACGATTACGGAACCTGGTACATTTACAACGGCCTGCTTGCCGACTGGTATGCCGGTCTTGTGGGCACCGATTACGGCTGGTGGTACGTATATAACGGCCAGCTTGCAAATTGGTACACCGGCCTTGTGCAGAACGAATACGGCTGGTGGTATGTATACAACGGCCAGCTTGCCGACTGGTATACCGGTCTTGTGGGAACCGATTACGGCTGGTGGTATGTATACAACGGCCAGGTAGCAAACTGGTACACCGATCTTGTGCAGAACGATTACGGCTGGTGGTACGTTTACGAGGGACAGATCGCGAACTGGTTTACCGGTCTTGTACAGAATGATTACGGCTGGTGGTACGTATATAACGGCCAGGTGGCAAACTGGTACACCGATCTTGTGCGGAACGAATACGGCTGGTGGTATGTATATAACGGCCAGCTTGCAAATTGGTACACCGGCCTTATACAGAATGATTACGGCTGGTGGTACATATACAACGGTCAGCTTGCCGACTGGTTCACCGGCCTTGTGCAGAACGATTACGGCTGGTGGTACATCTATAACGGTCAGATCGCTAACTGGTACACCGGCGTATTCACCAACGATTACGGCACCTGGTTCATCTACGAGGGCTCGCTCGGCGACTGGTTCACCGGCTCCTATGAGCAGAACGGCGTTACTTATCAATTTGTCGGCGGACACTGTGATTGATCGATTTTAAGCACATTGATCCATAAAAAGTGTTGGGGTCAGGTCAAGAACCCGGCCCCAACATTTTACGGAAAAAAGAAAAGGAGAGATTTATATGGATGTAAACAGTCTGGATATCGCCTTTAAAATGACGCCGGGACCCGGGGGAGAGCTTGCCGATATGGTGATCGACACCTCTCCGATCCGCCGTAAATGGCAGGACGTGCCGTACGCAAATCAGTCAAAGGCGCAAATGCTGGATATTTATCTGCCCGAACAGGGAGATGGTCCGTTCCCCGTGCTTATTTTCGTGCACGGCGGCGCGTATATATTCGGCAACAAGCGCGATTCGCAGTTTCTTCACGCCATAGGCGGAATAAAGCACGGATATGCCGTGGTCTCCGTGGAATACAGACTTGCAACGGAGGCGCAGTTCCCTTATCCGCTTTTCGATGTAAAAGCAGCTATACGTTTTCTGCGGGCACATGCGAAAGAATACATGCTTGATCCCGACAGATTTGCCCTTTCGGGCGACAGTGCCGGCGGCTTTTATACGGCGCTGGCAGCCGCAACGCAGGATATCCCGGGCTACGAAGACAAGACCCAGGGCAATGCGGAGTATTCAAGCAAGGTGCAGTGCGCCGTGACATGGTACGGCTGCTTCGATTTTTTGAAAATGATACCCGAGGGAGAAGAAAAACCCGAGACGCAAGCTGCCGGCCCTGCATTTCCCGACGTCCGCGCGATGCTTCTCGGCGCGCCGCCCAAGCAGATAAGCGGACTTGTATACTTTACCAATGCGGTGAATTTTATAACCGATAAACTGCCCCCAATGCTTATACAGCACGGCGACGGCGATATGATAGTGCCCGTATCCCAGGCGTTTGAGCTCTATGACAAAATAACCGAGGTGTGCGGCCCGGAGCGCGCCGAGCTGGAAATATTCAAGGGCTGGAATCACGGCGGCGTGTGTTTGGACTGGTACGAGCAGAAAAACCAGACCCATGTATATGAATTTCTCGATAAACACCTGAAAAAATGATTATAAAAGAGCCGAGAGGGAGATCCCTCTCAGCTTTCGGTTATTTTGACGTTTTCCTT
>JAGDDB010000174.1 GCA_017958265.1 Oscillospiraceae bacterium
CGGGCGGCAGAGTCCCTCCGGGCAGCGGCGGCCCCCGCGGCCCCTATCCCGGGCAGAGTCAGACTACAGAGCGGGCCGTTCGGAGCGGCGGCAGTCCGCTTATAAAGATCATTATTGCCGTTGTCGTCCTTCTGGGCGGAGGCGGCTTCGGTCTCAACAGCCTGCTGGGCGGTGGCGGCTCCTCCGATATCCCCGATGCGGGCGGCTATGAGCAGAGCTATACCGACTCCTACTCGCAGACCGTTCCCCAGTCCGGCGGGACGGGCGGCTTCGATCTGGGCAGCCTGCTGGGCGGCCTCGGCAGCGGCGGCAGCAGCATCGGCAATGTTTCCTCGGGCTGGAGCGGCAGGGACAACACCGGCAGGCTCAACACCTCCGTTGACCCCGCGGCGCGGCCCAAGCGCACCGAGATAATCGGCGGCGGCAGAGACGAGGTCACCGTAATGGTGTATATGTGCGGCTCCGACCTGGAGTCCAAAAGCGGGATGGGCTCAAAAGATATCCGTGAAATGACCGCGGCCTCTCTCGGCAGCAACGTCAACCTGCTGGTATATACCGGCGGCAGCAAGCAATGGAACAACAATGTCGTCAGCAGTTCCTGCAATCAGATATACAAGGTGGAAAACGGCTCTCTGAACTGCCTTGTCAGCAACGACGGAACGGCGTCCATGACCGATCCGGGCACTCTCACGGGCTTTATCAAATACTGCGCTCAGCATTACCCCGCCGACAGGAACGAGCTCATATTCTGGGATCACGGCGGAGGCTCCGTCAGCGGCTACGGCTACGATGAGAAAAAGCCCTCCTCGGGCTCGATGGACCTTAAAAACATAGACAAAGCCCTGAGCGACGCCGGCGTCACCTTCGATTTCATCGGCTTCGACGCCTGCCTTATGGGCACGCTTGAAAACGCGCTCACCCTCGCGCCTCACGCCGATTACCTCATAGCCTCCGAGGAGACGGAGCCCGGCGTGGGCTGGTATTACACCGATTGGCTCACTTCCCTTTCCTCAAACAGCTCCATGGCCACCCTCGACATAGGCAAGAACATAGTAGACGGTTTCGTAACCGAATGCAGCCGCACCTGTCCCGGCCAGAAGACCACGCTCTCCGTTATCGACCTTGCGGAGCTTGAAAAGACCGTGCCGGACAAATTCCGCGACTTTGCCCTGGATATATCCGGGCTTATGAACGATAAGGAATACCAGGTCCTTTCCGACGCCCGCAGCGAGACGCGCGAATTCGCCGTATCGAGCAAGGTGGATCAGGTGGACCTTGTGCACCTGGCTTACAACATAGGCTCCGACGAAAGCCGCGCCCTTGCCGAGACCGTTCTCAGCGCAGTAAAATACAACCGCACCTCCTCCGGCATCACCGACGCGTACGGGCTGTCGATATACTTCCCGTACCGCAAGCTTTCCCGTGTGGACAGCGCGGTGGCCGCGTATGACGCCCTCGGGCTCGACAGCGAATACTCCCGCTGCATACAGCGCTTCGCCGGCATGGAGGCGGCCGGTCAGGCCACGTCCTCGACCGCTTCTTCACCTCTGTCCGCTCTGCAGGGCGGCTCCCCCGCTTCTCTTCCCGGCGGCGACATGCTCTCCGGTATACTCGGCGGGCTTCTCGGCGGCGATCTTTCGGGCCTGAGCGGCCTGTCCGGTCTGAGCGGCGCGGGCTTCCTCGGCCGCGGGCTGGACGCGGAAAGCGCGGCGGAATATCTGGCCGACCACCGCTTCGATCCTTCCCGCCTGAGCTGGCAGCGCGAAGGCTCGGGCTATGTGATGCGTCTGCCCGAAAGCCAGTGGGCCATGGTGGAAGATCTTGAACTGAACGTGTTTTACGACGACGGGGCCGGATACATCGACCTGGGTCTTGACAATGTGTTCGATTTCACCGACGACGGCGCTCTCATAGGCGAATATGACGGCAGCTGGATCGCCGTGAACGGTCAGCACGTGGCCTACTACCATACCGACACCCTTCTGACCGACGGCGGATATATCATCACCGGCCGCATACCCGTACTGCTCAACGGCAGCCGCGCCGAGCTTATCGCCGTATTCGACAGCTCCCTGCCCGAGGGCTATATCGCGGGCGTGCGCAGCGATTACAGAAACGGCGAGACCGAAACCGTCGCCAAGAGCGTCGCCGAGCTCGAGTACGGCGATGTGATAAGCTTCCTTTGCGACTACTACTCCTACGACGGCGCGTATACCGACAGCTACCGTCTCGGCGAGGATATCGTATATGACGGCGAGCTTACGGTGAGCGACATGTATCTTGCCGATCCCGCCAACGCCAGCGCCGCCTATCTCTTCACCGATACCTACTGCGGCGAGCACTGGACGCCCGTGATCCCCTGATCACCCGCAGGTCCTTCGGACCTCCCGATAGCTTTTTCAGCCAAGCGCCTATGGCGCTTGGCTGAAAATATATATGCCGCAGGCGGCTGCATGCCTTTCTTCGCAACCCGAAAAAGGCGCTTTCCGCAATACTTGATAAAATCCGGGGACAGGCGCTTACCCGTTCTTTCCTCCCCCAAATCCGGCGACGCCCAATGATCTCAACACGCCGGTATGGCTGAGAAGTTCTATAAGGAAATATGATCCCGCCGCGCCTACGAGCCCCTGCATGACGTTTCCCGAAACGCCCGCAAAGGCGGCGACAAAGCCTTCTCCGATTATCGCGGCTTCATACAGATAATAGCCGATCACCATTACCGCTTCCGCGATCACGGCGCTCACCGCGAAAACGATGCGGAGGTGTTTTTTCCCGCTCCGGGCGAAAAGATACGGGCCGAGCGATATGACGAGCGCCATGATCGCCTTGATGACCAGCGTTCCGGGAACATATATCGTATATCCGGCGAAAAAATCGGCAAGAGCCGAGCCGACTGCTCCCGCGACCGCCCCATAGAGCGGGCCGAGCAGCCAGCCGCCGAGCAGCACGGCGCTGTCTCCGAGATTCATATATCCCTTTGTGGGAGAGGGTATCCTTATCACCGACGTCAGCACGCAGGTCAACGCGATCATAAGAGCCGTTATTGTTATTTTCCGCAAGCGGTCACGTTCGTTGCTCATATTCTTCCCTTTTGTCTGTGATCTGTCCTGCGCCCGCTTTGCCCGGACGTGGGACGGCTTATTCGAACAGCGGCGTGGAAAGGTATCTGTCGCCGGTATCCGGGAGAAGCGCCACTATAAGCTTTCCTTCGTTCTCCGGACGCTTGGCAAGCTCTATCGCCGCAAACACCGCAGCGCCGGAGGAGATGCCCACCAGGACGCCCTCATTCCTTCCTATCGCCTTTCCGGCGGCAAAGGCGTCCTCATTGGAAACGGGAATGATCTCATCATATACTTTCGTATTAAGTACATCCGGCACAAAGCCAGCGCCTATGCCCTGTATCTTATGTGAGCCGGCTACGCCCGTGGAAAGCACGGCGGAGGATGCGGGCTCTACGGCCACGATCTTCACCTTCGGATTTTTCGATTTCAGATATTCTCCCACTCCCGTAACGGTACCGCCCGTGCCTACGCCGGCTACGAATATATCCACCTTCCCGTCGGTATCTTCCCAGATCTCCGGGCCGGTGTGCTCGCGGTGAGCCGTCGGGTTTGCGGGATTGACGAACTGACCGGGAATGAAACTGTTCGGTATCTCTTCGGCCAGCTCGTTCGCTTTCGCGATGGCGCCCTTCATGCCCTTCGCGCCCTCGGTCAGAACGATCTCCGCTCCGTATGCCTTGATAAGCTGACGGCGTTCCACCGACATGGTTTCCGGCATCGTTATGATTATGCGGTAGCCTCTCGCGGCCGCCACGGAAGCGAGTCCGATGCCCGTATTGCCCGAGGTGGGCTCTATTATCACCGAGCCCCTTTTGAGCTTTCCGGAGGCTTCGGCTTCGTCGATCATCGCCTTGGCGATCCTGTCCTTGACGGAGCCCGCGGGATTGAAGTATTCGAGCTTGGCGACGACCCTTGCCTTCAGTTCGTAAACTTTTTCGGTATTGGTAAGCTCAAGCAGAGGAGTCTTTCCTATAAGCTGATCGGCAGAAGTATAAATGTTTGACATGACGTTTATTCCTTTCGTTTTTATGATTTCGGTCCGGTGTTTTTCTTATGGCCGTATTATAATGTCAAACATCACGGTTGTAAATTCGCTTGTTTTTATCGTCTGCGATAAGCTTAGGTTATCACAGACGCGTGCCGATATGGGCGAGACGCAGCCCGCGGCGCGCGGGGGAAAGGCCCTCCGATTTCCGCCGCGTATCAGTATGACGCTTCCTTATATTTCAAAAGCTCTTCGATATATGCTTCGCCGTACCTGGACAGAGCGCGGCCTTTTCTGGTGATATAGCCGATGGTGAGCGGGTCCTCCTCTTTCATCTTGACGGATACGACCCCCTGCAGTACCGCGTTTTCATCCGACAGCATTCCGGAGCCTACGGAATAACCGCCGAGATTTGCCATGAGCTCAATGGACGTTGCCCGATCGTCGGTTTTGATCATTTTGTCAAACGGATGGTCCGCCATTGCCTCCTCGGAAAGATAAAAGTAACCGTCGTCGCTCTGGTCAAAGGCAACGCAGGGGTAGTCCCGCATTTCTTCCACGGATATCTCTTTTCTTCCGGCAAGCTCATGATCTTTCCAGACATATATGTAAGTCTCTTTCCGCATAAGGGGCGTGAAAATCAGTTGATTGTCTCTGAACAATTTTCTGATCACGGCTTCGTTGGAGCCGGAAAAGGATATGATCCCCACTTCGCTTTTCAGGCTGCCGACGTCGTCAAGGACTTCTTTGGTTTTTGTTTCGTGAATGGAAAAGACGTACTTTTCCGGCTTCAGTTTCTTTATCATCTCGGTAAAGGCTCTGACGGCGAAATTATAGTGCTGCGCGGATACGGAAAAGCTGTCTTTGTCACTGTCGTTTGACAGGTAACGGTCTTCGAGGATCTCATACTGTCCGACCGCTTTTTTCGCATAAACGAGGAATTCCCTGCCCGCGTCCGTAAGCGAAATGCCTTTATTGGTCCGCTCGAAGATGATAAGTCCGAGCTCATCCTCCAGCTCCCGGATGCTTGCCGAAAGGGCAGGCTGCGAAATATAGAGCTTTGCCGAAGCCTCTCTCATGGAAGACGATTCGGCGATCTCAAGCACGTATTTAAGTTGGTTTATATTCATACAGGCTCCTTTAATATGCCCATCCGGTTTTCACGGGCCGGTCTGCGCCGATAGGATGCGCGGCCCTCGAAAACGCGGCGCGTTCGTAAAGAGCGGAGAGACGCAAAGCTCCGAAAGAGCGTGTTTATATTGCCGTATCACTCAAGCCCGAACGAGGCCAGCATGGCCGAGCCCGGGCCGCGGTATGTAAAATACAGCGGGTGCACGCCGTCGGCAATCTCTATCGGCGCGCCGAAGGACGTCCAGCGGTTTCTGAAGCTCAGGGCTATCTCGCCGAGCGCTTCGCCGTCCAAAGACGTACGCACTTCAAAACGGCCCCCGGCGTAGCCCCGGGTGCGCACGGTCACCCGCTTCACTCCGCGGCAGTCGAAGTATTTGAAGCCCACCGTCACTCCGTCGGTGATGCCGGCCACATAGCCGCTCTCCTCGTCTCCGTCACGTCCGTCCTGGGTTATGCGCGGCATAACGGGATCCCGCCGCTCGTGTCCGAGCCCCTCCCGGAAAAGGCAGCACGCGATATACGCGGGGTATTCTCCTCTGCCCGGCAGGGGCTCTCCGCCGCAGTTTGAAGTCATCTCGACCTGCGGCATGCTCCCGTCCGGCAGCACCGTGAGCTTTTCCATACAGCCCTGGCGGCTGAACTCCGTGCCGTTGGTGTGGCGGTGGTAGAAAATATACCTCTCTCCCGCGGCCTCGAGAAGCCCGCCGTGGTTATTGCCGCCGACGTTCGTTCTCTTATCGGGGTCCTTCCATCCGCCTATGCCCCTGTCGCAGTTGCTTACCAGCACTCCGCCGTAACGGAAACCGCTCAAAGGCTCGCGGCTTACGGCATAGCACAGCTCGTTCATCTGCACGGAGGAATATACGAAATAATACAGCTCTCCGAATTTGCGTATGGAAGAGGCCTCGAAAAACTCATGCTTCTCAAAATCGCTGCCCGCGCTCGTCTTTGCGCTCGGCACGACGAATACGGGCCCTTCCAGCACGGTGAGCATGTCCCTGTCCAGCAGCATGCCCATCGCTCCGCCCTTTTCCTTTTCGAAGGGGAAGCATACCCCGCCGGTATACAGATATGTTTTGTCGCCCTCGGTCAGCACGGCGGGGTCGAACTGGGGATCGTCCCCCGGCCTGTTTCCCAGCAGAGTGCCGTCCGGGTAATGCACGAAGCCGTAAAAGGAATACTCTCCCGCCGGCGTGTCGCATACCGCTGCGGAAACTATGTTTTCATGGTCCAGAACGTAGTAAAGATAGTACCTGCCGTCCGGGCCGCGGGTCACGTCCGGAGCGTAGAGACACTGCTCGCCGCCGGGATTGTTCGGGTCCTGCTCCTTGCGGTATATCACGCCCTCATACCGCCAGTCGGACAGATCGTCCTCCGGTGCGGACCAGCATACATAATCGTTAAGGCAGTATACCCAGCCGTTGAAAAGATCGTGAGAGCCGTAAACATATACCCGCCCGTCGAACAGGTGCGGCTCTCCGTCCGGGATATATTCCCACGAGGGAAGGTAAGGGTTTCTCAGCGTTTTTTTCATGGCCGCCTCCTTTTACCGTATGTTTTATGTTGCAATAATACAACGAAGCAGCGGCATTTACAATGAGAACGCTCAAAAAAGGATGTAAAGTTCGTCGCATTGCACGTTGACTTTTTTCCTTTCATTAACTATCATCTACCATATAAAGAATATCGTGTTTTATTCGGGAGATACTATGAGTTCGTCCAAAACAATGATAAACGACCTGACCGGCGGCAGCGTCGCGCGTACGCTGATCAAATTCGCGTATCCTTTCGCCCTGTCCAACACCCTCCAGGTCGTATACAATCTCGTTGATATAATCATAATCGGCAGGTTCGTGGGCAGCTCCGGTCTGGCGGCGACGGCCATGGGCGGAGAGATAATGATGCTGCTGACCATGTGCTGCGTGGGCATGTCCAACTCCGGACAGGTCATGATATCCCAGTATATCGGCCTGGGCCGCCGCGATGAGCTCAGGTCCGTCATAGGCACCATGTTCACCTGCATACTGTCGGTATCCATATTGCTGTCCGTGATCGGCCTGCTGTTCACCGACACTTTCGTGACCTGGGTCCGCGTGCCCGAGGAAGCTTTCAAACAGGCCGTGGATTACGTGATAGTCTGCTTCTGCGGCACCTTCTTCATCTACGGCTACAATATCGTCAGCGCCATACTGCGCGGCATGGGCGATTCACGCCGTCCCTTTATCTTCATCGCCGTGGCGGCCTGCGTGAATTTGGTGCTGGATATATTCTTCGTGATCGTTCTGCATATGGATACCCGCGGCGCGGCTCTCGCCACCGTGATAGGTCAGGCCGTGTCGTTCATAGTATCGATAATTTACCTTTACAGGCGCCGCGAGGCCTTCGGCTTCGATTTCCGCCCGGCAAGCTTTGTCCCCTCCATGCGCCATCTGCGGCCCATGCTCCGCCTCGGCGCGCCCATGGCCATACAGAACGCCGCTATCAGCATATCGTTCCTTTTCATCAATTCGCTCATCAACGTTTACGGCGTGACGGTTGCCGCCGTCACGGGCGTGGGCATGAAGCTGATGCAGGTGATGAGCATTTTCGGCAACGCCGTAGGCACCGCGGGCTCGACCATGATAGGGCAGAACTTCGGCGCCGGAAAGCTGGACCGCTGCCGGCGTATAGTCCATGTTGCCCTGATATGCTGCCTGTGCGCCTGCGTCGTGCTGACGCTGATATACAATCTTTTCCCCCACGCGGTGTTCGGCCTGTTTTCCGACGATCCGGAGGTATTGGCCTTCGCGCCGCAGTACATGCTGATAATAGCTTTTTATTTCCTCTCGTTTGCGTTCATGTCGCCTTACACCGCCCTCATAAACGGCATAGGCTTTGCCGGGCTCAGCCTCATCATAGCCCTGCTCGACGGCGTAGTGAGCCGCATCGGCCTGTCGCTGCTCTTCGGCAAGGCGCTGAATATGGGCTATTTCGGCATATGGCTCGGCAGCTCGCTGGCCGGTTTTTCGACCGCTCTGGTCGCCATGCTGTATTTCTATTCCGGCAGCTGGAAAAAACGCAGTCTGCTCGTAAAATGACCGTTTGCCTAAACGCGCAAAACGTGCTATAATAATGTTCTGCCCCGCAGGGCTCCGATCACACATACAGACAGGAGAGCTTTCCATGGACAAAGAAGAGTACAAACAGTTCTATACCGGCGTATACCGCCATTCTTTGGCTCACATTCTCGCCAAGGCCGTCATTGAGATCTTCGGCAAGGAAAACGTCGGGTACGCCATCGGCCCGCAGATCGCCGACGGTTTCTACTATGATTTTCTCCTTCCGAGAAATCTCACCAACGACGATTTCGAGCTCATTGAGGGCAAGATGCGCGATATCCTCAAAAGGAAGGAAAGCTGGAGCGTAAAGGAGCTGAGCCGCGAGGATGCCCTCGCGCTCTTCGAGGGACAGAAATACAAGACCGAGCTCATCCTCGATCTTCCCGAGGACGAAAAGCTGACCGTGTATTACACCGGCGACGATTTCGTCGACCTTTGCCGCGGACCTCACGTATCCTCCTCGCAGGAGCTGCTCGGCGCGGCCTTCAAGATCAGGTCGGTCTCCGGCGCGTACTGGCGCGGAGACGAGCACAATGATCAGCTTCAGCGCATATACGTATACGCCTTTGAAAACAAACAGGCGCTCAGCGAGCATCTCAAGCTGATAGCCGAGGCTCAGGCCAGAGACCATAAGAAGCTCGGCCCGCAGCTGGAGCTGTTCATGTTCGACGAGACCGCTCCGGGCATGCCCTATTGGCTCCCCAGGGGCTGGAAGCTTTACAACGCCCTGCTGGATTTCTGGCGCGGCATACACGAGGCCCACGGGTATATGGAGATATCCGCGCCGGTCATCAACAACAAGCAGCTTTGGGTCACCTCCGGTCATTGGGGCCATTACCGCGACAATATGTTCCTCGTCCCGGGCTATGAGACCGACGAGAGCGGCAAGCGGAGCTATGACGACGAAAGCGCCTCCACCTATGCCGCCAAACCCATGAACTGCCCCAACGCCATCAACGTATACCGCCGCTCCTCCCGCTCATACCGCGAGCTGCCCGTGCGCATAAGCCAGGTGGACGTGATACACCGCAAGGAAAAATCCGGCGAGCTGAACGGCCTTTTCCGCGTACAGGAATTCCGTCAGGACGACGCGCACATTTTCGTCACCGAGGATCAGATAGCCTCCGAGATCGGCGATATCATGACCATTGCCACCGAGATTTACAGCATTTTCGGCCTGAGCTACCGCGTGGAGCTGTCCACGAGGCCCGATGATTACATGGGCGATATCGAGGTATGGAACAGCGCCGAGGCCGCCTTGAAAAAGATACTCGACGATCACTACGGCGAGGGCAACTACGGCATCAACGAAGGCGACGGCGCCTTCTACGGCCCGAAGATAGACCTGCAGATGCGGGACTGCCTCGGCCGCGAATGGCAGATGGGCACCATTCAGCTTGATTTCCAGCTGCCCCTCAACTTCGATCTCAAATACGTCGCCGAGGACGGCAGCTTCAAGCGGCCCGTGATGATACACCGCGCGGTGTTCGGCTCGTTCGAGCGCTTTATAGGCATACTGACCGAAAATTTCAAGGGTCAGTTCCCCTTCTGGCTGTCTCCCTATCAGGTAGGCATAGTGCCCATTATGCCCGAACACAACGATTACGCCCTCGAGGTGCGCGACGCGCTTCGCGCCGCGGGCGTCCGCGCCGAGATAAACCTCTCCGACAGGAACATGAAGGAGAAGATAAAGGAATTCCACGGCTACCGCGACCCCTTTATCGTGATAATCGGCGCCAAGGAGATAGAAAACCGCACCGTCTCGATCACCGCCCGCGGCAACAAAAAGATGAACGACGTCCCGCTGGACGAATTCATCGCTCTTTGCCGCCGCCTCAACGCCGAGCACCTTCTTGAGCTGCCCGACTGAGCCGGAACGCTCTCATTTTCCGATGATTTCAAAGTCCGCTGCAAAAATTTGCAGCGGACTTTGACTGTTTATTCCACTAACCCGTATTTTACCTTGATCCTGTCCAGCTTCTCCAGCATGGGCTCCGCGGCGAACCAGAGGAATATCCAGGTCGCGGCGGCGTGAACGGCGTCCACGGGGAAGCCCGTGACATAGCTTGTCAGTATCTGCTTCCAGTTGATCTCATGCGCCCACATATATACGGAGGCCGGATTCATGATGCCGCCGTAAATGACGATCGCGGCCAGCGACCCGAAGATGCACAGGGAAACGCGGCTGCGGCGCAGCAGGCCCTTGCGGAACAGAACGCCGGACAAAAAGCCCACGATGCCCGCGGCGAACATCTGCCAGGGCGTCCACGGCCCGGCCGAGAACATCACGTCGGACACCAGCATCGTGACCGCTCCTACCAAAAAGCCCGTCTCGCCGCCGAAAGCGACTCCGGCTATGATGACCAGCGCCAGCACCGGCTTGAACGACGGCAGCATGAAGAAGACCATGCGCCCCGCCACGCTGACCGCGCAGAGCACCGCGATTATGACAAGTTCGCGCGGCTGCGGCTTGCGGCCCTCGAAAATAAGGAAAAACGGCAGCATGCACTCAAGCATGACCAGCAGTATTATGAAGTAATACTTATTTCCGGAAAGATACACTTCGCCGATGAAAAGCGTTACGGGGATCAGCAGCAGTATCAGTACCGTGGCAAGGACCGTCCTTTTTGACAGCCGCCTTTTATCCAGCGGCGTCTGCAGTGAATAATCCGTGCGCACACTGCGCCGGTATACGGAGAATGCAAACACCAGCAGGCATGCGATCATGACGCCGTAGTTCCACAGCTGATCTCCGGCAAGGCCGGTCAGCCCGCCCTCCTGCACCAGCGCGCTCAGATCCGCCACTCCCATCGCCTGGATGAACAGGGCTATGGCTCCCGCGCCGGACAGCACCGCGATAAGTATGCGCCACCACGGAAGCCGGCCGGTTTTGCTGTCCTCTTCCGGCGGAGGCGGCAGCGCCCCGGGATCCTCCGGCAGCTCCGTTTTTTCCGGCAGCGCGCCGCCGCAGGCGGAGATCACGTCCTCGGCCGTTATCGCCTCCGGAAGCATATCCCGCGCCATGCGGTTGGACGAGGTCGTATAAAAGCTGTTGCCCGAGAAAAATCTTCGCGGCGTGCCCTCCGCGACTATGTCGCCGTCAAAAAACAGCGCGCAGCGGTGGGCGTACTTTGCGCAGAACTCCACGTCATGGCTGACCATCACCACGGTCACGCCGCGGCGCAGAAGTACGGTCAGTATCTCCGCGAAGACCTGCTTGAATTCCGCGTCCAGCCCCTTCGTAGGCTCGTCAAGCATCAGGATATCCGGGTCGAGCAGCAATGTCTTCGCCAGCGCCGCTCTCTGCTGCTCTCCTCCGGACAGGTCGTACGGATGGCGGTCGAGCAGCTCCTCCAAACGGCATAGCGCCGTGACGCGGGCGGCCTTCTGTTCCCGCTGCGGGTCTTTTTTTGGCAGCAGCTCCAGCAGGTCTTCCCTCACGGTCTTTTTTACGAACAGCGTCTGCGGGTTCTGCGGCAGGACGCCTACGCTCCCGCTGCACCGTACCGAGCCTCTGTAAGGCTTCATGAGCCCGGCAAGCAGTTTGAGCGACGTCGTCTTTCCCGTTCCGTTGCCGCCGAGCAGCGCCAGAAATTCTCCCTTTTTTACGGTCAGGGTCAGCCCCTTGACCACATCGGGGAGATCTTTTTCATATTTGAACCACACGCCGTCCGCCTCTATCACCTTTTCCTCTCCGTGAGGAAATACGGGCTCCGGCGGGAGCTCGGAAAGCGGCCGGGCGGAAGAAAGCTCCGCCAGCCAGTCGCGGCCCTCGCGGACCGTGACCGGACACTCCGCGTCGTTCTCCACAGCGGCCCAAACGCGCATGGCGGTAGGCATGGCGAGAAACATGGCGTGTCCCCGGTCCCTGAGCGCCAGGCCCACCTGCTGCGGAGTGCCTTCGGAAATGACGCTGCCGCGGTCCATGACCACAACACGGGAAGCCAGCGGGAACGCCTCTTCCAGCCGATGCTCCGTCAGCAGTATCGTCGTGCCCAGCTCCCGGTTGATCTTTCCCACGGTCGCGAGGAATTCTCCCGCGGCGATCGGGTCAAGCTGGCTCGTAGGCTCGTCAAGTATCAGCAGCTCCGGCTGCATCACCATGACGGAGGCAAGATTCAAAAGCTGCATCTGTCCGCCGGAGAGCTCCGTCACGTTTTTGTAATACCATGTCTGAATGCCGAAAAACGACGCCATTTCGGCGACGCGGCGGCGGATCGAGGGCGTATCGAAGCCGAGGCTTTCCAGCCCGAAGGCAAGCTCATGCCAGACCTTGTCCGTCACCACCTGATTTTCGGGGTTCTGCTGCACGAAGCCTATCCTCGTCGTCTGCGCCGACTGATCCAGCGCCTCTATCGGCGCGCCGTCAAACAGCACTTTTCCGCTGCGTCTGCCGTGAGGCGCTATGGCGCTTTTGAACTGGCGCAGCAGCGTCGTCTTGCCGCAGCCCGACGGGCCGCACAGCACGACGAATTCGCCCTTTTCCAGCGTAAGCGAAACGTCGTTCAGCGCGTTTTCCGGCTGCTCGGGGTAGGCAAAGCAAAATCCTTCGGTTTTAAGCAGGGGCACACTCAAAGCAGTGCAGATCCTTTCCGAATATATGGTTTCATTTTCGCCGGATCGGGATATTTCATCTCATCGCATAAGCTCTTCTCTGCGAATTTTCTCCCAGCGGCGGTCGGCGTAAATATTCATTGCAAGGGGCGTGAAGCAAAGCGCGAGATAGACAAGATGGAAAAACACGACTATCGGCATGAACGGCGTGAATTTCACGCGGGGATACCAGTTCCAATAAAATCCTTTGGCTATCCATGCCCCGATTATCGTCACGCCGCAGAAGCCCAGCCACAGCAGGGCATAGCGGTCGCGGTCGTCAAAGCGATAGATGGAATACGCCGTGCGCCCCGGCAGCCCGTAGCCGCGCGAACGCATGCTGTCGGCCGTTTCGATGGCGTTTTCCAGGACCCAGGTAAGCAGGATGGAAAGTATGGTAATGCCTTTTTTCATCCGCTGCAGAACAGTTCCGCTGCTTATATCCCGTCCCACGCAGCGCTGCGATTCGCTTACCGCTTTGAGCTGCGTGCGGAACTTGGGAACAAAGCGCAGCGTCATGCTCAGCACCAGGCTCAGCGCGGGGATGGCGCGCCCGAACAGGTATACGAACTTGTCCGAGGTCATTACCGTATTGTAGCAGCCGAACCAGAGCACCACCGCGACGAGCATCAGCGCCGCCGCGCCGCCGAAGAGTATGCTTTCCAGCGTGAGGGGGTTTCCGTTGGGAAAATACCACAGTATCGTTATTCCCTCGTGCGAGAAAGTGGGGTTGAGTACGGCCGTGAGTATAAGCATAGGGAGCATGTATACCAGGGTGAAGCGAACGGCCTTTTTGCCGTTGAGATAAATATCGTACGCCAGCGCGCCTGCCAGCGATACGAAGCGCGTCAGCGGATGCGTGAAGCACATCGTAAAGAGCAGCACCAAAGCGAAGTAAAGGAAATTTACCGTCGGGTGGCAGCTCGAAAAGGTATCTCTGGATACCACGGCTATGCTCCTCCTCCCATGGCGACATAGGCGTCCACGTCGATGCCGAGATTGCAGGTATACTGCCATTCGATCACGTCGCCGTCCTTGAGCGCGTAGCGGGAACAGCCGTAATTCGGGCTCCAGCCGTTGACCTTGTATATCCAGCCGCTCAATTGCCCGCAGTCGAACTCATACAGGTTGTGTATGCCCTCTATGTAGGCGCTGTTGTAAATGGGCGTGTTGACGAACTCGAGATGTATGCCCTGCTGCTTGCAGGTGCGCACCAGCACGTTGAATACGCTCTCGCCCTCATAAAACGTCACTTCGATGGGCTTCAGGATCCAGCCGTCCTCCGGGACCAGCTCCACCTTTTCCGGGTCGAGCCAGCTCATGTTGTCGAGGATGGTCGCGCAGGATATCGACATTGTGCAGGTATATGCCGTATCGGTTATCTCCACATCCTGGGGCTCCACCGGTATGGGCTTCCCTTCCGGCACGGCGCTCGTGCCGTAGCGGTCCTTCCCCGTCTCCGGATCCAAAAGCATGCCCTGCATGGCCGAGTATTCCGCGTCGCCCGCTTCTGCGGTACTTTCGGCGGAAAGAGCAGCGGCATAAGCGAGCTTGTCCTCCGCGCTCATTACCCCGTCCGATCCGCCGGGGCGCGCGTCCGACGCCGTCTGCTTTCCCACCTTCCAGCCCTGCAGGCCCGGCGCGTCGCCGCCGTACCAGAACGCGGCCGCTAACAGCGCGGCAAGCAGCACGGGCAGGATGATCTTCCATTTGTGTTTCTTCCAGAACATTTTAAAACCTCAATTCCGATCAAGACTCCTCTTTTGAAGCGGGTTGGTATAGGTCACGTCTGCTTTAAAGCAGCTTTGCTTTCTGCAGCATATTATACAGCATCTGGGCGATCTCACAGCGTTTTATCTTCTGCGTCGGCTCGATATTCATCACGCTGCTGTCCAAAATGCCCTGATCGTAGCAGAATGCGAGGGACGCCCGCGCCCAATCGTTGGTTTTGGTATAGTCCCCGAACTGGGCCAGCGCATCGCGGACGGCAGCGCCGGAGTAATCCGTTTCCATACCGCAGAGCTTTGCCGCCCGGGCCACCATGGTCGCGGCCTCCTGCCGCGTGATCGTTCCCTCAGGAGAGAACAGTCCGCCGCCGACTCCTTTGACTATTTCGTAGCTGTTCGCAGTGCCGACATAGCCGGCAAACCAGTCCCCCGGCTTTACGTCCGTGAAGCTGTCGTTGGCCTTCGGCTCCAGGCCGAGAGCGCGCACCGTGATCGCGGCGAACTGCGCGCGGCTCATATTCGCATCCGGCGCGAAGCTGCCGTCGCCCATGCCGTTTATGATCCCGCGGGAGGCCAGCGCCTCAATGGCGGTTTTATTTGAGTGGTTTTTGATATCGCTGAAGGTCGTGCCCTCCGCGGTGACCGGGACCTGCTTCACATCCTTATGCTTTCCGGGCAGGCCCGTCCCGCCGGAGGCTGCGCCGCCCTGCTCGAGCTTCACGTCGATGGCGTCGTCCATGCGGTAGAGCGAATTTTTGCCGTCACGCTGCCGTTTTGCGGCCACAAGCGCGTAAAAACCCTGTTCGGCGGTCATTTGATTGTTGCCAGTGCCGCCGGCGGTATGGTTGAAGCCGCCGTCCGACCGGCGGAACGCCAGCAGAGCGTCAAGCATCGAGATCCCGTTTTTCACGAAGCGCGGGTCTTCCGGGGACATGCCCAACTCGCACAGACCTACGATCATCTGCACGATGCTCTCGGCGTTGCTGTCGCCCATTGATGAAAATCCGCCGTCGTCCTGCTGCATGGCGCTCATGCAGTCCAGCGCCTCTTCGGTCGCCTTTGCCACATCGGGCCGGCTTTGATACTTCGCGAGCGCCTGCAGAGCCATGCCCGTGATATCCGGGTCGGAAGTATCGTCCGCGTAGGCTGCGTCGGTGCCGCCGAACAGGCTCCAGCCGCCGTCGGAAAGCTGACAGTCAAGGATATAGTCAACGTACATCTGCCGTGTGGCCTGCGTGGCGGCGTCGGGATTCTCCGGCATCGGATAATCCCGGCTGTCGAGCGCGATCAGCGCCCATATCGGACCGTTCAGCCCCTGCCAGACCGTCTTGTCAAAGTCGCCGAGGGGTATTGTCAGATCGTAACCGCCCACGTTCCTCGCATCTGCGCCTATGGCGGAGAGCGCTACTATCACGCGGGAATACTCGGTATATTTCCTTTCATGCAGTACTCCCCCGCGCTCTGTCACATACTGCTCCACAGTGGAATAATAGTCCCGATAATACCGGTCCGGCACATCGTAACCGCTTCTCGCAAGACCGATCACGGCCCATTCTCCGCCTACCGAGCCGACCTGCGGCGACTGGGTTTCGGAATAGATATACTTCGCCGTAACGACCACGGCGCTGTTCAGCGCGCCGTCCGATAATTCCGCGAACGCTGCGGGCGCCGTGCCGAAAAACAGAGCCAGCGCCAGCACAGCGGACATGATCTTCTTTTTCATGCTTCGCTCCCCCCTATGGTCCATGAATAGCCGTTTACCCCACGATAAGCTTTATCAGACGCGTCAATATCTCCGCGGCCTCTGCCCGCGTCACGTCTCCCCGAGGCTCCAGTCTGCCGCCGTCTCCGCTCAGCAGCCCGGCGCCCACGGCCCAGGCCACGTCGTCCCTCGCCCAGCCGGAGATATCTCCGCCGTCGTCAAAGAGGCTCAGATCGGCCGTTCCGCCGGGCTCGAGACCGAGATAACTCACATACCGGTGCAGCATTGCGGCAAGCTGCTCGCGCTTTATGTTTTTCTCCGGCTCAAAGCCGGCTCCGGTGCCTTTCACTATTCCGGCGTCGCTCGCCCATGCGACCGCGTCGGTGTACCATTTGCCCTCCGGCACATCCTCAAAGGGATTGCCGCCCGCCGCGGCCGCGTCCTCCAGCCGGTACAGCACGGCTGCGAGCATGGCGCGGTTCATGGGCATGGTCGGGGCAAACTCCGTCTCGCTGACGCCGTTGAAAATGCCGCGTCCGGCAACGAAGCTCACATCTCCGGCAAAGCGGTCGTCGTCCTTCACGTCGTCGAATTTCGTTTCGCGCTTCTCAAATCTGACCGCGGAGCCCGCGGGGATCTCGGCAAAGCATCTGCCGGACTCCGCAAAGGATTTCTTTATGACCCGGCATGTGCCGTCGGCATTTACTATGACCGGCACGCCGTTTTCGTCATCGGAGGGCAGCTCGATCCTCAGCTTTGCGCCGATGCTCTCTCCGCCGGATCTTACGTCAAATACGGTGCTGCCGTCTTCATTGTATATGACGGACACCGTGATGTCTCCGTCGGCCTCCGACGCCGCTTTGAGCGCGCGGGCGTCCAGCGTGACGGAAGCTTTTCCCGTATCGAACGTCAGTCCCTCGCCCGAGCCGGCCGCGGTCTTTACCGCGGCCGCGTCGAGATCCGCCGTGACGCTCTTCGCGTCTCCTGCGTCCACGGCGACGGTCGGCGTTTTCCCGGCCGCGCTCGTCAGCGCCTCACTTATCGTCTCCGCGCCGATCTCGGCCCCGGCGTTGCCGTCCTTTGTATCCGCCGTTACGGTGACGGCGGTTTTCCCGTCCGAAGTCTCTTCCCCGCCGTCGGAGCCGCCGTCATTATCTTTAAGTCCCAGGCCGCCCCCTCTGCCGAGGTAAGTATCGGGCGCCTTGAGCCACCGATCATAGTAGCTCCCGTCGCCCAGGCTCGGCCATCTCGCTTCGCCGATCCAGTCGGAGACCTCATAGCTGAAATCGTTCACATAGTGCCAGATCACCGTATCGCCGTCGTGAAGCTCCCACTCCGCAAGTCCGAAGCCGGGATGGGAGCCGTTTACGGTATACATCCAGCCGCTGCGTTTGCCGTTGGAAAACTCGCTGAGCGCGTAGCCCTCCGGCGAGCGGACCGTTTCCACGTAATTCCTGTCCGCGCC
>JAGDDB010000175.1 GCA_017958265.1 Oscillospiraceae bacterium
GGGCGGCTGCTATGCCAAATGCATTAAGCTTTCACAGGAGAACGAGCCGCAGATATGGAACGCCATCAAATTCGGATCTCTCGTCGAAAACGTCATTATGGATAATGAGACCCGCGTGCTCGACTTTGACGACGCGACGCTCACCGAAAACACCCGCGTCGGCTACCCGGTCGACTATATACCCAACTGTGTAATTCCCGGAGTGGGCTCTCACCCCAAGACCGTCATTTTTCTAACGGCCGACGCTTTCGGAGTATTGCCCCCCATCTCCAAGCTCAGCAAGGAACAGGCAATGTATCACTTTGTCAGCGGATATACCTCCAAGCTGGCCGGCACCGAGCGCGGAATAGTCGAGCCTCAGGCCACGTTCTCTACCTGCTTCGGAGCCCCCTTCCTCCCCCTCCACCCTTCCGTATACGCGGAAATGCTGGGCAAAAAAATCGAAAAATACAACACCAACGTATATCTTGTCAATACCGGCTGGGCAGGCGGACGCTACGGCGACGAGCGCAGCTTCCGCATGAAGCTGCGTTACACCCGCGCCATGGTCACCGCCGCGCTGAACGGAGAGCTTGAAAAATGCGAGTTTGAGCTTGATCCCGTTTTCAATCTCAGCGTTCCCAAGACCTGCCCCAATGTGCCCGATGAGTTTCTTAACCAGCGGGCCATGTGGAAAAACGACAAAGCATACGATGAGACCGCAAAGGATCTCGCCTCCCGTTTTGTCAATAATTTCAAGAAGTATTCCAATATGCCCGAAGCCATCATCAATGCCGGGCCGAAATCTGAGTGATATATAAAATGGACAAAAAGCCGAGAAAAAATGACGGCGAGGCAGCGTCATGGATCGTTACGCTGATAATGCTGCACGCTTTTTGGCCGTTGGGACTTGTCTGCCTTTTTTCAAAACTCAGCAAGAACGATTTCGTCAAAGATCTTGTCCTTAAGGCTAAGAAAATACTGAGCGAAATGCTCGGAAGATCCGACAGCAAAACCCGGTCCGATGATTATACGGGCTCCGCATTCGGCGCTTCGCGCGGCGATTTCGGAAAAACCTCCGATCCTTATGCTAAGTCCGCTCCGCAGGACAAAGCCGCCGTATCTAAGGTTGGCAAGGGCAGAGTCTGGCTCGTGATCTTCGGATGGGTGCTGTTTGCGCTCGGTGTTTTCTGTATATTCGACGCCCACAGCGCATGGAAAGTCCTGCAATGGCTTGCGGTTGCCTTGGGCGGGCTCGGCATGCTCTTTGCGTCAGGCAGGCTGAAAAAGAAAGAGCGGGAATACGCCGAGTGCCTCAGCTATACCGACGACAAGGCCTACGTCAATCTCAGCGCGATGATGTCCGCGCTCGGTCTGAAACGGCGCGAGCTTATGCGCCATCTTGAGGATATGATAACCCGCGGTTATTTCGGCGAATCGGCCTATATCGACCGCCGCCGGGACATTCTTGTTCTCGAGCCGTCGCAGCTTGACCCGAGCATGAGGGACGAGCCTCAGCCCGGCCCGGCCGCCGGCGAAAACACCGACGCCGAAAAGGACAAATACGATCTTCTTCTTGCCGAGATCAGACGCGCCTCCGTCCGCATACAGGACGAGGTCATGACTGACAAAACAAATCAGATCGAAAAGCTCACCGCGTCCATTTTCGCCGCGGTGAAGGACAATCCGGAAAAGCTGCGCAAAATAAGCAGATTTCTGAACTATTACCTCCCTACCACGCTCAAGCTTCTCAATCAATACGCCGATTTTGAGCAGCAGGGTTTTCAGGGCGATAATATGAGCCGGTCAAAGGAGCGCATCGAAGATGTGACCGACACGCTTATCGCCGCTTACGCAAAACAGCTCGACAGTCTGTTTTTATCCGAATCCATTGACGTGGACAGCGATATCGACGTTTTGGAGACCATGATGAAGCGCGACGGATTGTCCGACGGAGATTTCGGCGCCGCTCAGGAAGGCGGAGTCGCTTCCCCGGGCGTCTGAGTTGACCGGTACTGA
>JAGDDB010000176.1 GCA_017958265.1 Oscillospiraceae bacterium
CTGGTGCTGAACAACGGTCTTGCCGGAGCCGAAGGGCCCCGGGACTGCGGCGGTGCCGCCTTTGGCGATGGGGAACATCGTGTCGATTATCCTCTGGCCGCTGTTCATCGGGCGGCTGGGGACGAATTTTCTCTTGTAGGGTCTGCCTATTCGCACAGGCCAGCGCTGCATCATGGTAACATTGTGGTCAACGCCCTTGTCGTCCTTCACCACCGCGATGACGTCCGCCACGGTGAACTCGCCGGATTCCACCGACACGACCTCACCGGACACGCCCACCGGCACCATTATCTTGTGCAGGATGGCCGTGGTCTCCTGAACGGTGCCGAGAACGTCGCCGGGGACTACCTTATCGCCGGGCTTGGCAACGGGTACGAAGTCCCACTTGTTCTCGCGGTTCAGAGAGGGCACGTCTATGCCTCTGGTGATGCAGTCGCCCGCGACCGCTCTCATCTCAGGCAGCGGACGCTGAATGCCGTCATAGATATTGTTCAGCATGCCGGGTCCGAGCTCAACGGAGAGGGGCATACCGGTAGTTATAACTTCCGCTCCGGGTCCGAGGCCGGAAGTCTCTTCGTAAACCTGAATGGACGCGCTGTCGCCTGTCATGTTCAGGATCTCGCCAATAAGATGGCGCTCACCGACACGAACAACGTCGGATACGTTCGCGTCAGCAAGGCCTTCCGCCACGACAAGCGGGCCAGATACTTTTGTTATAGTTCCGCTCATTTACGTTCCTTCTTTCATTAGTCTCCGAGAATATTGGTGCCGACCGCGCGTTCCACCGCTGACATCAGCGCCTGCTTTCCGAGCCCGATGGAGCCCTCTCTTCCCGGGATGAGGATCACTGCGGGAGTCGGTCTGTCTTTGAATCTGTCTATTTCATGCTGAAGCTTTTCGGCAAGGTTCTCTTCGATATAGATTATGGCGTAGTCGTCATTGTCCCTGGTGAGGCGTCTGAGTATCTTCGATGCCTCGGCGGGATCGGCGGCTGGATAGGTCTCGAGGCCGAGGGCCTTGAAGCCCATAACAGTCTCCGCTCCGCCTATAACAGCGATCTTAAGCATACATATCACGCAGCCTTTCTTTGATCACTCCCGCATCGATCTTCGACAGTTTCCCTGTCATTATCATCCTTGCGGCGGTGATCTCATTTTCAACGGCGGCGAGGTATGTCACCACCGTCTCGGGGCCGTAGCTGACGAACTTTGCCTTTTTGAGATATTCGTTCACGGCGTTGTCGCAGGCTTTCTCAAAAGCAGTCATCGCATTGCCGGAAACAGCCTCTGATGCCAGTGCAGCCGCTGCGGACAGCGGTCCCTGTGCGAAAAACGAGGCCACCTCGTCGGCATCCTTTGCCGCGAGTATCCGGGATACATCGCAGCTGCCGCCGGGGATGAGAGCGTTCTCAAGAAACAGCGCGCTCTTGCCCATGCGGAGGGTCCTCACGGCGCTCTTGAGATTTGCAGCATCGATAAGCACCTTCACATAGCCGGTGAAGAAGGCGTTGCCCTTCTTCTCGGC
>JAGDDB010000177.1 GCA_017958265.1 Oscillospiraceae bacterium
GACGCCGAGCTGGAGGAGGCCACAAAGGCTGCCCTCGCCAAGTTGGAGCCGGCCATGCTGGTTTTCATCGCGATCTTCGCCGGCTACATAGTCATAGCCATCTACACCGGCATGTTCGGCATGTACGGAAACATGTAGATGCGACCATGCTTCCGCTCTCAAGGAAGCCTATACCCAAATCGGGTTTCAACGCTGTCCCGGCGGCGTTTGAAATAAACCGGTGCGCTTCGCCGGCATCCGGAACCGGCGAAACTGCCGAAGCAAAACCAAAATAAAAGGAGAACCAGGCAAATGAAAAGAAACAACAAAAAAGGCTTTACCCTCGCCGAGCTGCTGATCGTCGTTGCGATCATCGCAGTTCTCGTAGCTATCGCGATCCCGGTATTCAGAGGACAGGTAACAAAAGCACAGGAAGCCGCAGATAAGGCAAATCTTCGCGCCGCATATGCAGAAGCTGCCATCGATGTTCTGGAAGATGACGATCTGGACACGACCAGCTATGCATATGGCCGCAACACCATTACGGTTTCCGTGGACGCCAGCGGCAAAGTTACTGCTACCGACGGCACCTATACCTTTGACGGCAGCACTTTCACCAACTCTTAATCAATAAACCAATTTTAGATTTATAAGACTATTCCTCGCACATAACACGAGGCACTCCGCTCGGCCCGGGAGCGGGGCGGAGTGCCTTTCCGGAAGCAATATCGCTCGATACAACACTCCGAACGGAGGATATATGCCTGTGTTTGACCTGCCGCCCGGGCTGATAGTCCGGTGCGTTATACTGTGTGTTTTTCTCGGCGCCGCTGCGGGCTCGTTCCTGCACTGCGCCGCTTACCGCATCGCCCGGAGAGAGCCGTTTGCCAAAGGGCGCAGCCGCTGTCCGGAATGCGGACATACGCTCGGCGTGATCGACCTGATACCGCTGGTAAGCTGGCTCATGCTGCGCGGACGCTGCCGCCGGTGCGGGGCAAAGATCCCGGCGCGCTATTTCCTCGCCGAGCTCTTTTTCGGGGCGCTGACCGCCGCCGCGCTGCTGCGCTTCGGCCCGACCGTGCTGTGCCTGCGAAATTGGCTGTTTCTCGGCTGCCTTTTCCTGCTGTCCATGGTGGACGCGGAGATCTGTGAGATCCCCGACGGGGCGCTGCTTGCCGCAGTGCTCATATGGCTTGCGGCGCTGCCGCTTTTATGGGGCGGCGCGGCAGACGCGCTTTTGCACGTCGCTGCGGGCGTCGCATACGGCGGCGGCATCCTGCTCGTGAGCCTTATTACGGACAGGCTGCTGAAAAAGGAATCATTGGGCGGGGGAGATGTGAAGCTCCTCGCCGTTATCGGACTTTATCTCGGCTTTATGCCTGCGCTGTTTGCGCTTATATTTGCCTGCATACTCGGCCTTTTGCAGGCGTTTGCTACGAAAAAAACCGGAGGGAAGCAATTCCCGTTCGGACCCGCGCTTTCCGCAGCGGCGGCGCTGATGCTCTTTTTCGGGCAGCCGCTGGCGGATTGGTATCTCGGACTGTTTTTATGATCCTTTTCGGGGCGCGGCGCCCTGTGTGCCGCAGCTGCGGGATCGTGATAAGGAGACCTGACGATGGCAAAAACATATTTGGGTATCGACGTCGGTCATGACATGCTCAAGCTGGCGCTGGTCAGGGGCGGAATAGTCAAAAAGACCGCCGCCGTGCCGATGCCGCTCAATCTGCTGCGCGACGGGCAGGTGACCTCCACGGAGGCACTTGGCGAGCTCATCGCGAAGACAATGAGAGAGCATCATTTCCGCGCCAGAAACGGCGCCGTGATTTTATCCGGCGACGTGTGCTATCTCCGCACCGTGACCATGCCCCGCATGAACGCGGAGCAGCTGGCGTACAATATCCCTTATGAATTCAGCGACTACATCACGGGCGAGCTGAAAAACTACCTTTTCGATTACGCCCTGATCCCTCCGCTGCCCAAGAGCGCCGGGGAGCCCGCGCCCGCGGACGCGGAGCCGCCCGCGGAGGAGGAAAGCGACGAAAACCGCATGCAGCTGCTGATCTCCGCCGTGCCGGCAAGCGTGATCGGCGACTGCCGCGCCATGATGCGCAAGGCGGGGCTTAAGCTTGCCAAGGCAGCGCCGGCGGAATGCGCGTTCCTTGCGCTGATACGTGACTATGAACGGCGCACGGGGAAACACGACGAGGAGCACTGCATACTCGATCTCGGCTTCCGTGCCATACGCATGTATATGTTCCGCGGTCCGCGGCACATCGCCACGCGCGTGCTGGATATCGGCCTTTCTTCGCTCAACGACATCATCGCGGAGCAGAAGGGCGTGGACAGACAGCTGGCGCACACCTATCTTTTGACGAATTTCGAGGACGTGCAGAGCTCGTCTTACTGCCGCGCCGCCTACGACAATATTTCCGTTGAGCTTATGCGCGCGCTGAATTTCTACCGCTTCAGCAATCCGGACAGCAGTGTGAACTCCTGCTGGCTCAGCGGCGGCGGCGCCGAGATCATGCCGCTTCGGGACAGTATCCGGGAAACGCTGGATATCGACGTACGCATTGCGGACGAGCTCGTCCGCACCGACGCGGGACTGATCGACGGCTTTGACTATATTCAGGCCATCGGCATCGGTATCGACTGAGGGAGGGGGATAGTATGCCGTTATTTAATTTACAGCTGCCCCGGCAGAATAAGGCCGCTCCTTCCGCGCAGTTCCACGGCCGCATCCCGACCAAGGAAACGATCAATTTCGCGGTCGTCGGCGTAAAGCGCGTGCGCTGGTGGCTTGCGCTCATCATGCTGGCGGTGATCCTTGCCGCCGCATTTGCCGTGGGGAAATTTATGGTTTACGACCGCCTCGAGCAGGTCAACCGGGCGCAGAAAGCCGCCGCCGAGGTGCGCAGCGAGCTCAGCGCCAGCCGTGCCCGCATCGCTCAGTACGGCGAGCTGAACGACGTCTACGCTCATTACACCTATTCCGGCATGACCGAAGAGGAACTGTCGCTGGTGGACCGCGTGGACGTAATGGAGCTGCTGGAACGCATCGTGTTCCCGCGCACCGACGTGAGCGAATGGGATCTGAACGGCAATAAGCTCTCCCTTATACTGGCGGGAGAAACGCTCCAGGACATAAATGTTACGGTACAGGCCCTGCTGGATGAGCCTATGGTAAGCTATTGCGAGGTCAATACCGCCACGAGCGATTTCGCCGCAAATCGCTCGGTAGTCTACGATGACGGCGACAAGGTCCTCGCAAACGTCGTGATCTATATGAGCAAACCGGAGGAGGTGGCGGAAAAGTGAAGATGCTGAGCCGGGATTTTACGACCAAGGAAAAATCCTGCTGGTAGTGCTCTTGCTGCTGCTCTTCGCCTTGGGGTATTACCGCTTCCTCTATGTGCCCAGCACGGAGGCCATCGAGCGGGCCGTAAGTGAGCGCGAGGACCTGCAGACGGAGCTGCTCGTGTCACTGGCAAAGGAAGGCCAACTTAAGAAGATGCGCGCGGAGCTTGACAGCATCGGCGAGCTTCAGACGGCCAGCCGCATGGAAAGCTACAATAACTCCAAAGCGGAACTTTCCCTGCTCAACAGCATACTCGAAGCGGCGGAGAACTATTCCGTATCATTCTCCGGCGTGACGAAGGACGGCGACCAGATACGCAGGAATTTCAAGCTGCAGTTCCGCACGGGCGCTTTCGGAGAAGCCAAGCGGATCATACGGCAGCTTGCCGAAAGCGAATACCGCTGTCTGCTGGGCAGCATACAGTATGCCAAGGAACTGAAACGCGCCCCGGCGGAGCAGACCTCCGGCGGAACGGTCATAGACAACGTGCGCTACAATGAGTCGGTCAGCGTCGCCGTTTCCGCGACGTTCTTCGAGACCATGCACGGCGGCACTCCGGACGCCGGACTGCCCGCGGACAAAGAAGCTTAGACTGCCCGCGCCGAAAACGGAAAATGAAAAAATCACCGCTCGGGTCCGAAAAGGACCCGGGC
>JAGDDB010000178.1 GCA_017958265.1 Oscillospiraceae bacterium
CCAGCTCGGTCCGGCTTTCGTCCGTAAACAGGCTTCCGTACCCGCCTATGGTGAGAAAGCGCACATCGGGCAGCTCCCTGCCTATGGCAATGAGGAGCTTTGCCGCGTCGGTGTGCTCCTTTTCCTTCCCCGGCTGATCGTAGGGGGTTCCGAAGGCGTTCACCACGGCGGCGAAATCCTTCAGGTCGGCCGAGCTGAGATCAAACAGGCTTTTTGCCAGGACAGCGCAGCCCGCCGGGACCCTGTCTTCGCTCCCGGGTCTTACTACGGCGGTGACCTCGTGGCCGCGGTCCATTGCCTCACGGGCAATGAGTCTGCCCGCCTTTCCGGCAGCGCCGATAACGGCGATCTTCATGGAAAAACCTCCTTTTATTCTTTTATTATCTTCGGCGCGTTCGCCGTCAAACGATTTCTTCATTCGTAATGCGTTGAAATATCTTGCGGTCGGATACGTATTATGGCATAATAGCCGCAAAACGGTCATAATACCGCTTTTCGGCACGCCTCGTCGCGCCTTGACCGCGCCGCCGGCAGCACGACGGCAGAAAGGAAAAAACATGTCTACGTTTCGATCCACCGAGGAAGCAAGGGAGTATTTCAAAAATGACGCTTTCGCCTACAACAGCGGCATGATGCTGGACGAGCTGGGAGAGGACTATGCCGTATGCAGCGTTCCCATTCGGGAGGGCCTGCGCAATGCCAACGGCGGCGTACAGGGCGGCGCGATCTTCACTTTGGCGGACCTGGCGTTCGCCGCTCTGTCAAATCAGCTGCATCTGCCTACCGTAGCTCAACAGGTCAGCATCGTTTTTCTCAACGCTCCGAAGGGAACGCGCCTGATCGCCCGCGCGGAGCTCAGGAAAAGCGGGCGCAGCACTTCCGTCGTCAACGTGTACGTCAGCGACGACACGGGACGGGATATCGCGCAGTTCACCGGCGTAGGGTTTAAGCTGGCATAACTTAAGGCGAATGATCACATGCCGCTTTTTATGCGTCCGTTTTCATCGTCTCACTCGATCGTAAGGATATCCGTGAAGCCGGTGACGTCGAGTATCTCCATGACCGTCTCGCTCACATTCGTCAGTTTCATGCTCCCATGCCTGCTCATCAGTTTATGAGCGGAGAGAAGCACGCGCAGACCGGCGGAAGAGATATATTCGAGCCCGGCAAGATCCATCGTCAGCTCGGCAGCTCCGTCAAGCTCCGGCTTGAGATCGGCTTCCAGCTCGGGCGAGGTGGTCGTGTCCAGCCGTCCCTCAAGCGCGACTGTCAGTTTGCTGCCGTTTTTGTCCATATTGATCTTCATTGTGTTTTCCTCCCGTAAAACAAAGCTTTCGTCACAAAGACCGCAGTTTTTTTATTTGTTCATCCGATTACAACTATAACAATACGAAGTCTTTTATGCAAGCAATAATCTCGCTTTTGCCGCGTCTGCTTATTTTACGCGCCGAAATGACGGTTTTTTCGTTTTTTTATCCCCCCGGGGGGCTTGCGGGGCTCCGCGCGGGGCGGTATAAATAGTGCCGTAAAGACTGCTTGAAAAGAGGTATAACATATGCATATGGCAGACGCTTTGCTGGCTCCCGCAGTTGCCGGCGTTATGTATGTCGCCTCCGGCACGGCCGCCGGCGTATCGGTACATAAGCTGAAAAAGGACGACGAGCCGCAGAAGCTCCCGACCATGGCCGTAACGGCCGCTCTCGTATTCGCCGGGCAGATGATCAACTATACCATTCCCGGTACCGGCTCCTCCGGGCATATGTGCGGCGGCATGCTCCTTTCCGCTCTGCTCGGGCCTCAGGCGGGTTTTCTTTCCATGATAGTCATTCTGGCGATCCAATGCCTGTTCTTCGGCGACGGAGGGCTGATGGCCCTCGGGGCGAATATATGGAACATGGCTTTTTACGGCTGCTTTATCGGATACTATCTCATATGGCGGCCTATCATGCAGAGCAAACTGTTCGGCGAAGGCAGGGGCGCGGGGCGCGGCCGCATCATCACGGCCTCGCTTATCGGCTGTATCGTCACCCTCCAGCTCGGCGCTTTCTCCGTTGTGCTTGAAACGAGCCTTTCCGGCATCACCGAGCTTCCCTTCGGCGCTTTCTGCGCTTTGATGCAGCCCATTCACCTTGCGATAGGCCTTGTCGAGGGCCTGATAACCGCCGCCGTGCTCACCTTTGTTTACGAAGCCCGGCCCGAGCTTATCCAGTGCGCTTCCGCCGCAGGCGGCGAGAGCGGCAAACGTTCTTTGAAGACCGTAATTATCATTCTTGCCATAGTTGCCCTGCTGGTGGCCGGCGGACTGAGCCTGTTTGCCAGCGGCAATCCCGACGGCCTTGAATGGGCGCTTTTCGGCAACTCCGAGGCGGGATATTCCGAAAACATGGGGCTTGACGAAGACTCCTTCGGCGTAAGCAGTTCGACCGCGGATCTCGCCGGCAGCATACAGGAAAGCACCTCCTTCCTCCCGGATTACGCTTTCGCCGACAGCGACAGCCCGGTGGGCACGAGCGTATCCGGCGTGGTAGGCTCCGTAATGGTGGCGGCGCTGGCTCTGCTGATATGCTTCATCGGAGGATTTTTCAGAAAGAAAAAGCAGAAAAGCTGAGCTCACGGTCATAAATCAATAAACAGATCAACAGGGCAGCATACACTGCCCTGTTGATGCGTGGAGCGAAAATGAACAAGATGGAAACGGCTCTGCACGAGCTCTCGGAAATGGACGAACTTGCTTCCCGCTCGTCACCCGTCCATAAGTTAGGGCCCACCGCAAAGCTCATAAGCACGATCATATATATCGCCGCGGTCATGTCCTTCGGCAAATACCGGCTCAGCGCTCTTATACCGATGCTGCTGTGGCCGGTACTGCTGTTTCAGCTGTCGGGCATACCGGTACGCACCTGTTTTTACAAGCTGCGCATAGTTCTTCCCCTGGTGCTTGCCATGGGCTTGTTCAATCCGTTTTTTGACCGCGAGCCGATGCTGTATCTCGGCTCCGCTGCCGTTTCGGGCGGCGTTATATCCATGCTCACGCTCATGCTCAAGGGCGTATTGTGCCTGATGGCCTCTTTTCTGCTTATGGCCACTACTCCCATTGACTGTCTGTGCGCATCCCTGCGGCGGCTTCACATACCGAAAATGCTCGTGACCCTGCTTCTGCTGACCTATCGCTATGTGGGCGTGATGACCGAAGAGCTCGCCGTAATGACCGAGGCGTACAGTCTCCGCGCTCCCGGGCAGAAGGGCATACACATTTCGGCATGGGGCTCGTTTCTGGGCCAGCTCCTTCTGCGCAGCATGGACAGAGCGCAGGAGCTGTATTCCTCCATGCTCCTGCGCGGCTATCACGAACATTTTCATTATGCGCCGATGAAGCCCTTTTCGGCAGCGGACGGCATTTATCTTTTCGGGAGCACCGCGCTGTTCCTTTTCATACGTTTTGTGGATATAACGCGTATTCTGGGCAGCCGGTTTGTGAGGTGAGCGCATGATCGAATTCAAAAACGTGAGTTTTGCTTATGAAAAAGGCCGCAGTGTACTCAGCGGCGTTTCTTTCAAAATAGAAAAAGGCGAGGCAGTGGGGCTCATAGGCGCAAACGGCGCGGGCAAATCCACCGTGATGAAGCTTCTGCTCGGGCTCATTCGCGGCGAAGGCGAAATATATGTCGACGGCCTGGAGGTCAAAAAAGACAACCTTCCGGAAATACGCAGAAAGCTCGGCTTCGTCCTGCAGAATTCCGACAACCAGATGTTCATGCCCACGGTCTGCGAGGACATGATGTTCGCTCCGCTCAATTACGGTCTGACGCGCCCCGAAGCCGAAAAGCGCGTGGACGCCGTACTCGAACGCCTCGGCATGACCGAGCTGAAGTATCGGCACAATCACAGGATCTCCGGCGGCGAAAAGCGCATGGCAGCCATAGCCACGGTCCTGGCCATGGAGCCGGAAGCCGTGCTGATGGACGAGCCCACCTCCGCGCTTGACCCCTGCAACCGCCGCGCGGTGATAAACACGGTGAAGGAGCTCGGTCAAACCAAGCTCATCACCTCGCACGATCTGGACATGATCATGGATACCTGCGGCAGGGTCATACTGCTTTCCGGCGGACGTATAGCGGCCGACGGGCCGTCCGATCAAATACTCACGGACAGGGAGCTGCTCGAAGCAAACAGGATGGAGCTCCCCCTCTCTCTTACGCCCCGTCCGTAACGCTCCCGCTCAGCAGTTCCCGGTATAAACGTATTTCAGCTTTTCTCTCGCGATATCCGCAAGGCGGTAAACCGACTCCGTGCCGGTGGCCTGTCTGTCCTTCATTCTGAAACGCGGGAAAAAGCGGGAAACATGCAGGGGCACGCTCTCACCTATCGTTTTTCCGTCCGCGTCCTTCAGTCCGGCTATCCACGAGGAAAGCGCCCGCATTTCTTCCTCGGAGTCGTTTTCTCCCGGGATTATGAGCTCCGTAAGCTCCACGTGGCAAAGCTGCACCGCGCGGGAAATAAAAGCCTTTACCGTTTCGAGGCTTCCGGAAAGGAGCTCGGAATAAAATCTGTCTGTAAAGCCCTTTATATCGATGTTCATGGCGTCGATATAAGGGGCTGTTTCTTCAAGCACGCCCGTTTCCGAGCTCCCGTTGGTCACGAGCACGTTGACCATGCCTCTTTCGCGGACAAGGCGCGCCGTATCCCTTACGAACTCATAGCCGATCAGCGGCTCGTTATAGGTAAAAGCAAGGCCGATATTCCCCTCGCTTTTATATCGCTCGGCGGCATCCGCCAGCTGCTCCGGAGTCACGCCGCCTCTCGGCATTTTCAGCCGTTTCGGGCGGGATATTTCGTGATTTTGGCAGAAAGGACAGTCCAAATTGCAGCCGTAGCTGCCTACGGACAGTATCATGCTCCCCGGATGAAAACGCCGCAGGGGCTTTTTCTCTATGGGATCAAGCGCGAGGGAGCTGATTTTTCCGTAATTCCCGCAGACGATCTTTCCGCCGCGGCAGACCCGCGCCCCGCAGAAACCGCTCTTCCCCTCTTCTATCCGGCAATGTCTGAAACACACCTCGCATACCGGCATGCTCACACCTCCGTTTCAGCTGTGTCTGCTCACGGCGAAGCGGTACAGAGTCAGCTTTTTCCCCGGCGCTATGCCCGCTTTCCGCCTTGCTATATCTATCTGCTGCTCCACGGTATCCACGCCCTCAAGGTCCGGAAGGAGCACTCCCCTTTTCGAGCCGCTGCATACGATCACGCCGTATCGCTTCACATCGAGCTTATCGGCGGATTCTATCTCCTCGGGCTCGCTCAGTATATCCACGCTTATTTCAAGCCATTTCAGTTCCTCGGGCCTTATCGGTCTGAACCGCGGGTCGGCGGACGCGGCGCTTATCGCGTTGCTTATTATTTCCTCGCCGATACAGCTTTTTACGGGACTGACGGTGCCTATGCAGCCTCTGAGGGCGCCGTGCTCATGTATGGACACAAAAGCTCCGGCTCTCGCTCTCGTCATTTGATTTTCGGTCTCCCGGGGCAGCCGAAGCTTTCTTCCGTAAAGGACGTATTCCTCCACTGCCCTTCTTGCCAGGGCCGCATAGGCGTCTGACGAGGCTGCCTTCTCGGCCGCCCTGCGCTCCGCTTCGCGCAGACGGGCGTCAAGAAAGCGCCTGCTTTCGTCCGGCCCCTCCGGCATGAACGAGCAGATACCGTAACCCACTCCCGTAACGTCCTCATGGGACAGTCTTTCGGCGCGCACGCTCATCCCGTCGAGAGCTCCCGCCATTATCACGAAGGA
>JAGDDB010000018.1 GCA_017958265.1 Oscillospiraceae bacterium
CGGTCGCTCAGCTCCTTTGCGCGGGCATCGGCGGCGCTCATGATATCGTCCGCCTTCTTTTTCGCTTCCTGCTGCAGGGCCTCCGCCTCAGCTTCCGCCTCGGCTATCACGCGGGCGGTGATCTTATCTATTCCGTTCATGTATCACTTGCCCGCGTTGAGTATCATGAGTATGGAAGCCAGCAGGGAAAGAATGGCGTAGAACTCAACGGTGATGCACAGGATGATGCCCTTGGACCAATCGTCGGGCTTCTTGGCGGCTATGTTGATGCTGGCGGCGGCAACGCGGCCCTGGAAGCGCGCGGAGAACAGACCGCCGAACATCATGGGTATGCACGCGGTGAAATACTGCAGGCCCTGCGTAATGGTCAGGTGGGAGGCGCCGGAGCCGCCGAAAATGCCTATCTGAAGCATTACGAAGAACCATACGACTATACCGTAAAGACCCTGGGTGCCGGGGATGACCTGGAGAATAAGGCACTTGGAAAACTGCTCGGGATCTTCGCTGAGCAGTCCCGCGCCCGCCTCGCCGGTCATGCCGGTGCCCTTAGCGGAGCCTATACAGGAAAGCACGGCGGCAAGGCCTCCGCCGAGAAAAGCGAGCGTCAGTCCGCCCATTGAGTTCAGTAATTCATTCATTATGCTTGGTCCTCCTCAACGATGTCAAAGTATTTTGTTGTTATTCCTAAAGGACGGAAGGCTCTGCCGCCGTCCACATAGAATTTGCCGAAAAACTCCAGATATTGGAGACGGGCCGCGTGAACATAGGTGCCGATGACGTTGATGCCTATGTTGAAAACATGGCCGATGATGAAGATGGGTATGAACAGTATTATGCTGCCGGGCAGGGAGCCGAGGATATTGACTATGCTCGCCACTATGCCGCCGGCCAGCATCAGCGCCATGATACGCGAGTATGACAGCACGTCGCTGAGATAGCTGGTGATGTCGTACAGGCTGGCCAAACCGCCTATGATCTTGCCGGCGACGGTGGGCTTGGCTCTGCCCTGGGTCAGCAGCAGCGCGGCGACGCCCGCAACGGCTATCCAGTATGTTCCGCCCGTTGCCAGCACCGCGATGCCCGCGAACAGGAGCCACCAGCTGCCCACGTCAAAAAGAGCGTCCAGCGGATGACCGTCGCGTATGAGCATATATGCCTTTACGGCCATGCCGAATATGATGTGTACGGCGCCGAAGGCTACGGATATTATAAGCACCTTCATGGGGTCGGACAAAGGATCCAGCATGGACGGCAGAGTGATCTCCCTGCCGAACATGGAGGAAATGACGGTGATGCTGTCCCCGAAAAAGCTGCCGGTTATCAGACCCATGATCGATGTGGTGACGCCGCACATGAGCACCAGGCCCATCATGTATTTCATCGTGCCGCGCAGGCGGACCTTGCTGCGTATGATCAAAGACGCGATGATGAATACCAAACCGTACCCCAGATCATTGAACATCATGCCGAAAAAGATGCAGAAGAAGGGGGTGATGAGCGGGTTGGGGTCGATGCCCCTGTAATCGGGCAGGCTGTACATTTCCGTGACCATATTGAGCGGCTCGGTCAGCCGGTTGTTTTTCAGCTTTACCGGGACGGTATCGTCCGGCTCGGGATCGGACAGCTCGTAAGCGCAGCAGTATTTTCCGAGCAGATTTTCCAAAGCGGGAACGTCCGGCTCGGGCACCCAGCCCGTAAGAGCGAACGCGGCGGCGGTGTTGGCCAGCTTTTCGTCGGCCTCGGCCATGTCTATCTCCATGGTGAGCCGGTCGTAAAGCAGCTTTATGCGGCGGCGCGAAGCGCCCTGCTCCGAAAGCCGGGTCAAAAGCTCATCGCCGGCGGCGCGCAGGGAGTCCAGCGAGCGGGAGGCGGAAACGATATTGTCTTTCGCGGTGCCTGTCATGCCTTCGACGGGCGCGGGCTCGTAGCCGTAATCGCGCAGCACCGGCTGCAGAGCAGTCAGGCTTTCGTTGGAGCAGACCAGCATGAGGCCGGTCCTGTCGCGGTCGCCGCCGACGCGGGAAACGAAGACCTCGCCGTCGGCCTGCTCGAGAGCCGAAGAAAAGGCGTCGGTATCTTTGAAGGCGGGGATGGAGCCGAGCATTACGCGCGAAGAACTCGTATGGTCCAGCTCAAAGGGAACGCTGCAGTCCTTCCAAAGGCTGAGCGAGCTCATCAGAGAGCCTGCCGCCAGCTCTTCTCCGCGCAGGACGGAAAGACGCTCGTCCGCGTCAAGTATCGTCCTGACGGAGGAAACAGCCTCGTCCCAGCCCTCGCCGGAGAAAAACTCGTCCCGGGATATCAAATCGCGGTTGGAAAAAAGACCGCTTTTGACATAGGCGTATTTTTTCAGCAGCTTCAGGGCTTTTTCGGCGTCGGCGCGCATGCGTTTCAGCTCTTTGATGCGCTCGGAATTGTCGTCAAAAGCGCCCGGGTCCGCCAAAGACTCGGGAGCGGGAAACTGACGTATCTCCAGACAGCTGAGCCGCTGCAGATGCTTCAGCAGATCGACCTTTTCCGACGAAAGAGCCACCATGCGCAGCTTTTTCATTTTAACTATTGCCATGGTTATTTCCCTTTATGATGCTGTCGGCTATATAATCAGCCGCTTTTTCCAGATTGGCGGCGGCTCTGCCGCGCAGCCGCTCGATCTCTCCGGCCGTACGTTCTCCGTATTCCCCGGCCCTGGCGCGGGCGTCTGCCCCGGCCTGCTCAATAAGCTTTTCAGACAGCTCTTCGCCCAGAAGCTGTGCTTTTTTCAAGGTCTCGTCGCGGTAAGCCTCAGCCTCGGCGATTACGGACGCCGCTTTTTCCTGCCCCTCGCGCTTTATGCGCTCGGCGGTTTTTTCGGCCTCGAGGATCCTGTCGATGCTGTCCAAAATATCACCTCCGTAGTGAAATGACAAATTATGCCTTATAATCTGAATTATTATATTTCAAATCGAATCGTTTTACAACTGTTTTTTTAATGAAATAGAACTTTTTTATCAGCTTATCGCAAAATTGAATAAAGCATCGGTAACGGCGTAATTTAGGTTGCTTTTTTTTGGTTATATGGTAAAATACCTTAAAGATCAAAAGAAAAAACTACCGAATATGAAAGGATGTTTGCCAATGATACCGTCAATCACCAGTATGAAAGATGCGTTCAGCCTCAAAGGACAGAACGCGCTGATCACCGGAGGAAACCGCGGCCTCGGTTTCGCCATCGCTTCCGCTTTCGCGCAGCAGGGCGCCAATGTGGCCATCTTCTGCCGCGACGCTAAAAAGGCACAGGAAGCCATTGAAGAGCTCAAACCCCTCGGCGGCAAGTATGAGAGCTTCAGCTGCGACGTGGCGGATCTTAAGAGCGTGCGCAAGGCCGTCGCGGAAGCCTATGCCTCTTTCGGCAACTTCGATATCCTGGTCAACAACGCCGGCACGAGCTGTGTCAGCGAGCTGCTGGATATGGACGAGGAGCTGACCGATTGGTACAACGTGGTCAATATCGACCTCAACGGCACCGTTCACATGACCTATGAGGTGGGCAAGAGGATGCGTGACGCCGGAAAGGGCGGCAGCATCATCAATATTGCCTCCAACGCCGCGTTTATAGTCAACAAGACCCAGCCCATGAGCCCCTACAGCTCCTCCAAGGCCGCCGTGGTGCATTTCACCCACTGCATGGCCTGCGAGCTGGGCAAACACAATATCCGCGTGAACGCGATCTGCCCGGGCTTTACCAACACCGAGCTGAGCCGCTTCATTCCCGCGGATCAGTTCGCCTACATCAACAATCAGATGCCCCTCGGCCGCTTCGGCGAGCCCATAGAGATAGGCGCGCTGGCCGTTTACTTCGCCTCTCCCGCGGCGGCGCAGGTCACGGGCACCGCACAGGTGATCGACGGAGGATATATCCTCTCCTGCTGATACGCCTCAATGACGTACGCCGGGCTGACCGCAGCCGCATCAAGCTGCGGCCGGCCCGGCTTTTTCGACTGTTTCACGGAAGCATGAAAGGCATGGACCGCCTGCGGTCCGACGAAATATGAGCAAAAAGAAGAGAAAGCACGGAAAACACGGAAAACACGGCGGCAGACGGCTGAAGACGGTTGGCAAATGCGCGCTTTTGCTGCTGCTGCTGGCAGGCGTGATATACCTGCTGCACTCGATGCGGGACGACCCTCTGTTCGATATCGGACAGAGGAGCGGCGGTGATCGCCGTGAGTATGCCGAATATACTTTGCCCCCGGATGAGGAGCCCGATGCGTCCGGCACGGATGGGGAGAGCGGCGGCGAAGACGCGCAGTCTCCCGACGGCTCTTCGGAGTATCTGCCGCCGGACGGCTCCGGGGACGGGCAGTCATCCGGAGAGGGACGGACGGAGGAGATACCGCCCGAGCTGTCGGCAAAGTATGACGGGATGCTGGTAAATCCCATAGCCGTATACAGCTACGATCAGATGTGCGCCGACATTGCGGAGCTCGAGGCGGAGTATCCGGAGCTGATCTCGTCCTATGTAATAGGCAGCAGCGCGGAGGGAAGGGACATCCCGGCCTTCAACCTCGGCCGCGGCAAGCGGGAGGCAATAATATGCGCCTCCATGCATGCCAACGAGCACATCACGACCAATTTCGTGATGTATATGACCGAAAGCTACTGCAGGGGCTACCGCGAAGACGCGAGCTTTGACGGACTGTCGTACAGGACGATACTCGACAATGTGAAATTCATCATCGTGCCCATGGTCAATCCGGACGGAGTCACGCTGGCTCAGTTCGGCCCGGAGGCGGCGTCGGATCCCGAGGCGGTAAAAGCCATAGGCGGAGAAGCCTTTGACTACTCGGGATGGAAGGCGAATATCCGGGGCGTGGATCTCAACGGCAACTTCGAATGGAAATGGGGCATACGCGACGATATTTCTCAGCCGTCGCCCTTCGGCTATGTGGGCCCTTATCCCTGCAGCGAACCGGAAACAAAGGCGATGAGAGAACTGCTCGACAGCAGCGATTACTACCTTTTGTCGTCGATGCATATCCGCGGAGAAGTCATTTATTGGCTCGACAGCGATACCGTGCAGCTCTATGACGGCTTTTATCCCACGGCGAAACGCTTTGCGGACGCGTTCGATTTCACGCTTCTCGATCCGGAGGATGTGAGAGAGCGCGGCGGATATATGGTAAATACCGAAAGAACGATGAAACAGAAGTACGGCATGACCGTGGAAATGTGTTCTTTCTGGTATTCCGATCCGTACCCGATAAGCCGTTTCGAAACCGATGCCGGGCGCGTTTATCCGATGGGTCTGATCATGGGCGACGAAGCCATGAAGATGGAACAGCTCGGCGTAGTGCCCGATGTGATATTCAACGGCAGGATACTGCCGCTGTACGGCATGAGGCCCGTTATGAAAAACGGATGCGTGATGACGGAAGCTCTCGGCATGCTTCGCCGCTGCGGCGCGGATTACGAGTGGAAAAGCGAGGAAGGCGTCCTGAGAGCGTGGAAGGACGGCAGGGAAGCGGAGCTGAGCCTGGACGGAGAATATATGGTCGTCGACGGAGAACGGATCGCAGCGGACGCTCCGCTGTGTTATGACAACGGCATACTGATGATGCCCGCTCTTCAGGTGCTCCGGGCTTTGGGCGCAGATGCGGAGTGGGACGGAGAAAATATGAATTTGACCGTCCGGACCGACTAAAACCGAATATAGGATATCGGAAAGAAAAAGAATTCGCCGCTGCGAAACGGAAGTTTTGCAGCGGCGTAGGTTTGTCAAAAAGCCCGATGGGGGCTTTTTGCCTGCGCTTCGTTCCCTCCGCGCATTTTTGTCGGGGGAAAATGCGAACGTCCGGAAAGCACTGACAGTCAGGGCTTTCC
>JAGDDB010000179.1 GCA_017958265.1 Oscillospiraceae bacterium
GGGTGTAGGCTCGCCTCCCGTCGCTGAGGATATTCCCTGCGCAGGAGAATAATCAGGCTCCGCTAAGGCGAACACATAGAACCGTCCCCCGCGCTCCTTAAATGATAGCACTCCAGAATTATTTATCATGCCAGACGGCTAACACGTTGCCTGTATCATTATCTACTACTTGTGCTCTCTTCATCTGTTCGGATGTCTGCCCTTCACGGCTTCCCGCCTGTATTTCTATCCCTTACGAAATCTCTCGGTCTATCCCGAAATCCAGAAGCGTACTGTCGTGGCAGTCGCTGGTGACGATGAAACGGCCGCCGTTGTCCTCTATGAAGCGCCTGAGCGGGGCGGAGGGGTAGGGCTCGCTGCGCAGGCCGCGGGCCACGGCCCCGTAATTCAGCTCGAAGGGCCGTCCCGTTTTTATCAGCTTAAGGGCCGCCGCCTCGGCCGGGCGCAGATAGCGCGGGTCGGTTTCGTCGAAAAGCCGGCCGCCCTCGTTGAACTTGGCGATGAGGTCGAAATGACCTATTATATCCGCTCCCGTGCGGTTTACTACGTCCGCGACGGTGCGGAAGTACTCCGCGGCGAAGGCGTACATATCGCCGCAGAAATATTTTTCGGCGCTTTCCAGCTGCAGCTCGGCGCTCTCGTCCACGGGCACGAACAGGCCCCGGGCCATAACGTAATGCACCGAGCCTATCACGTAGTCGTAGCCCTCGGGGGACATGTCCGAATAATAGTCCTGCTCCACGCCGCAGAGTATGCGTATCCTCCCGGAGTACTCCTCTTTCAGCCGGGCGATCTCGCTGCGGTAAAGAAGGGTGTTCTCCCGGCTCATGCACCAGCTTTCGTCAAAGGCGGTGTGCGAATGGCCCGAAAAGCCGAGGGTGCCGAAGCCTTTTTCAAGGGCGGTTTCGACCAGCCGGCGGGGGGTGTCCTTCCCGTCGCAGTAGACGCTGTGGGTGTGAAGATTGCTTTTCGCGTTCATCAGGTCATCTTTTCCTGCTTCACCTTGTGGTCGATAACATGGCGGGAAGCGAGCTCCCGATTGATATCGTCAAGGGAAATGCCCATTTCCGTCATGAGGACCATCACGTGATAGGCAAGGTCGGCTATCTCGTAGACCGTGTCCTTCTTGTCTCCCGCCTTGCCGGCGATGATCACCTCGGTGGACTCCTCGCCCACCTTTTTGAGTATCTTGTCTATGCCCTTTTCAAAGAGGTAGCTGGTATACGAGCCATCTTTTTTCTCGGTTTTCCTGCCGGCGATAAGCTCCATCAGCCCCTCATAGCTGAAGCCGCGCGGCTCGGGCCCGTCGAAAACGGGATATTCGAAGCAGCTGTCCGTGCCTCTGTGGCAGGCGGGACCGTCCTTGCGCACCTCCGCGATGAGCGCGTCGCCGTCGCAGTCGGCGGTGAGGGAAACGATGTGCTGATAGTTGCCGGAGGTCTCGCCCTTGAGCCAAAGCTCGCCGCGGGAACGGCTGAAAAAGCAGCACAGGCCCTTTTCCATGGAAACGGCAAGGCTTTCCCTGTTCATATAGGCGAGGGTGAGCACCTTTTTTGTCTCCGTATCGGTGACGATCACGGGGATGAGGCCCTTTTCGTCGAATTTCAGTGCGGATATATCCATTATTGCGTTCCTTTCTCTTCGGCAGCCTCGAGGGCCTGTTTAAGGTCTATGTCCCCGGTATACAGGGCCTTGCCGAGTATGGCGCCGTAAAGACCCATGTCCCTGAGGGCGCGGATGTCGTCCAGGGTCGATATGCCGCCGGACGCGGTAATATCCGTGTCAAAGCGCGCGGCAAGCTCGCGGTAAAGCTCGCGGTTGGTCCCGCCCATGGCGCCGTCCCGGGAAATATCGGTGCATATCACATGGCGTATGCCGATATCGGCAAGCCTTTCCATGAGTTCGGTCCCGGATACTTCGCTTGTGCTGGTCCAGCCCTTTACGGCCACATAGCCGTCCCGCATATCCACGCCGACGGCTATCGCGTCGCCGCGGCGATGCACAAGCTCGCGCAGGAGCTTTTCGTCTTCAAGGGCGGCGGTGCCGAGGATCACGCGCTCGGCGCCGGCGTCGAGATAACGCTCGGCGGTCTCGGCCGTGCGTATCCCGCCGCCCACCTCGGCGCGAAGGCCGAGAGAGATTATCTCGCGCACGGTATCGAAATTCTCCGCGCGTCCGCTGCGGGCGCCCTCGAGATCCACCAGGTGGATGTGCTTTGCTCCGGCGGCGATAAAGCCCCGGGCCACGGCGGGGGGATCGTCGGAATACACGGTCATGCGGGCGTAATCTCCCCGAAGGAGACGCACCGCCTTGCCCTCAAACAGGTCTATGGCAGGAAATATTATCATAATACTCCCTTCGTGGACGGCAGCTTGCCGCCCGTTACGGCGGCGGCCGCGCCGAGAGCCCTCGCCGCGCCCTTGAACACGGCCTCGGCTATGTGGTGGGAATTTCTGCCGTCGAGCATGCGCAGATGGAGGGTAATGCCGCCGGCGCGGGCAAAGGCGGAGAAGAATTCTTCAACGAGCTGAGTGTCGAAATCGCCTATCTTCTCGGTGGGGAAATCGACGGAGCAGCAAAGCAGCCCGCGGCCCGAGATGTCCGCCGCGGCCATTACCAGCGCCTCGTCCATGGGCAGGATGATGCTTCCGTAGCGGGCTATGCCGACCTTGTCGCCCAAGGCCTCGGCGAAGGCCGTGCCGAGGCAGATGCCTATGTCCTCGGCGCTGTGGTGTCCGTCCACGTTGATATCGCCCCGGCAGCCGACGCGGAGGTCAAAGCCTCCGTGCAGCGCGAACAGGGTAAGCATGTGGTCGAGAAAGCCGATGCCGGTGTTTATCTCGCCCCTGCCCTGACCGTCAAGGCAGAGAGAAAGGGAAATATCGGTCTCGGAGGTCTTGCGCGCGATGTCACTTTTTCTCATTTTGCAGCTCCTTCAATTCAGCAAGAAATACATCCATTTGTTCTTCCGTGCCGACGGATACGCGGACACGGTCGCTTATCGCGCCGCCGGAGAACCAGCGCACGAGCACGCCGCGTTTTCTCAGCCCGGAGTATATCTCCTCGCCGCTCAGACCGCCGCCGCGGACGAAAAGGAAGTTGGCTTTTGAGGCTGTCAGCTCAAAGCCTGCCTTTTTAAGCTCGTCGGCGATGCGGTCCCTGGTGCGCGCCACGGCGCGGCAGCGGCTCATGTAAAGCTCGTTGTCGCGTATGGCCGCTGTCCCGGCGGCCTGGGTCATGCGGTTTACGTTGTAAGGGTTGGTGGAATTGCGTATGGTGTTCAGATCGCGTATTATCTCTTCTCCCGCTATGCCGAAGCCCAGCCTCGCGCCAGCGAGGGAATGGGATTTTGAAAAGGTCCGCGTCACAAGCAGATTATCGTATTTTTTCGTAAGCGGTATGACGCTTTCCGCGCCGAAATCCACATATGCCTCGTCTATCACCACTACGCTGCCGCTGTTGGAGCGGACTATCTCCTCTATCTGTCCGGGGGACAGCGCCAGGCCGGTGGGCGCGTTGGGATTGGCTATGACCACGGTGCGGCCCAAAGAGAGGTAGTCGCGGTGATCTATGCTCATATCTTCCCGAAGGGGCACTTTCAGCGCGTCCGAGCCGAAAAGACGGGCAAAAACGGGATAAAAGCCGTAGCTTATCGAGGGGAAGGCGATCTTTGCTCCGTAGGCCATGAAAGCAAATTCCAAGACCTCGTCCGAGCCGTTGAAGGCGAGTACGTTTTCCTCCCCCACGCCGAAAAGAGCGGCGGCCTCGCGCCGCAGGAGGGTGCAGTCGGGATCGCAGTAGAGATTGAGCTTTTCCGCTTCCGCGCGCGCCGCCTCCGCCACGGCGGGCGAAGGGGGATAAGGGGACTCGTTGGTGTTCAGCTTTATATATTTCGCGTCCTTCGGCTGTTCGCCGGGGACGTAAGCCTCGAGAGAGGCGAACCTTTTGTCAAGAAAAGAGCTCATGAGCGTCTTGACAGGGCGCTGCGGGCATGCCCGGTCAATCCCTCCTTTTCGGCAAAATAGGCTATATCGTCCGCCGCCGCGTCCAGGGCGGCGGGAGTATAGTAGATATACTGGGTCTTTTTCATGAAATCGTCCACCGAAAGAGCGCTTGAAAAGCGGGCGGTGCCGCCGGTGGGCAGAGTGTGGTTGGCGCCGGCCCAATAGTCGCCCACGGCCTCGGGGCAGTGCCGCCCCAAAAACACGCTTCCGGCGTGCATGACCTTATCAAGCCATTCAAAGGGCTCGTCCACGCACAGCTCAAGATGCTCCGGAGCAAGGGCGTTGGCGGCCTCGATCGCTTCGGAAATGTTTCCGGCAATTATTATGCGGCCGTTGTTTTCGATAGACGCGCCCGCAATGTCCCTGCGGGGAAGGTCGGCCAGAAGGCGCTCTATCTCCTCCGCCGTGGCCCGGGCAAGCTCGGGGCTGTCGGTGATGAGCACGGCGGAGGCGTTCGCGTCGTGCTCGGCCTGGGAGAGCATGTCGGCCGCCAGCATTTTCGGATCGCCCGCCGCGTCGGCGACGATCAGTATCTCGCTCGGGCCGGCTATCATGTCTATGCCCGCCGCGCCGTAGATCTGCCGTTTCGCCTCGGCGACGTAGGCGTTGCCGGGGCCGGTTATCTTGTCCGCGCGGGGCACGCTTTCCGTCCCGTAGGCCATGGCCGCTATGGCCTGGGCTCCGCCCAGCTTGAATATCCTGTCAACGCCCGCTATCTTCGCCGCCGCGGCGATGTCGGGGTTTATGATCCCGTTTTTGGCGGGGGAGCACATGATGATCTCGCCCACGCCCGCTATTTTCGCGGGGATGCAGTTCATCAAAACCGTTGAGGGATAGGCCGCCGTGCCGCCGGGTATATACAGGCCCGCCCGCTCTATGGGCGAGATGCGCTGTCCCAGCACCGTGCCGTCGGCAAAGCCGATGGAAAAGCCGTTTCTCAGCTGAGCCGAATGAAAACGGCGTATGTTCTCCGCGGCCTTTTCAAGGATCTCCATGAGCTTTTTATCGGCCTTTTCCAAAGCCGCGGCAAGCTCCTCTTCGCTGACCTCCAGCCTGTCGGGCCTTGCCCCGTCAAACTTTTCGCACAGCCGCAGCAGGGCTTCGTCGCCGTTTCGGCGCACGTCCGCTATTATTTCGCTCACCGCCGCGCTCACATCGGCCACCGCGCCGCCGCGGCGGGATATTACCTCGCTCTCGCCGAGCTTTTCTATCTTTATCATTTCGTTTCTCCCGTTATTCTTTTCAGCGCGGAGTGTATTAAGGATATTTCGGCGTTCTTGAACTGGAACGACGCTTTGTTTGCGATGAGCCTGGCGCTTATGGGCATTATGGTCTCAAAGGCCTCCAGCCCGTTTTCCCGCAGCGTCTTGCCCGTTTCGACTATGTCCACTATCACGTCCGACAGCCCTAAAAGCGGGGCTATCTCTACCGAGCCGTTGAGCTTGATTATATCGATGTCCCTGCCCTGGCCGGCGTAGTAGCGGGAGGCGATGTTGGGAAATTTCGTCGCCACGCGCAGCGGACGCGAGGGGTGATACTCAAAGCCGCGCGGCGCCGCGACCGCCATGCGGCATACGCCCACGCCCAGATCAAGCAGCTCGTAGACCTCGGGGGTGTACTCCCTGAGTATGTCGCTGCCGGCAACGCCCATATCCGCGGCTCCGCGCTCGACGTATACCGATACGTCCGAGGGCTTTACCCAGAAGTAACGCACGCCTGCCTCGGCGTTTTCAAAAACGAGCCTGCGGTTTTCCTCGAGCAGCTCCGGGCATTCGAAGCCCGCCGAGGCGAGCATGTCGTATACGGTTTTTCCGAGTCTTCCCTTGGGAAGAGCTATATTGACACATTCCATATGCCGATCTCCGTTTATTTATCCAGATATTCCAGCTTGTTGAGATATACCGCGAAGCCTATCGCGCCGGCCTTTTTGCCCATTTTTCGGGCAAGCGCGTCGTACTGCCCGCCGGAGAGTATGCTTTCGGGTATGCCCTCCATATATCCCTGGAATACCATGCCGTCGTAATAGGCCATGTTGTTGACGATAGAGAAATCCAGAAGCACGCCGTCGGTTTTGCCCAGGCGGGCAAGATACGCGTTCACCCTCTCCAGCAGCTTCAGCGCCGGGCTGCCGGGACATATGCCGCGTATGCTTTCCAGCATGGTCCCGAGCGGTCCGTGAACGGCGATGAGCCGCTCAAGAAGCTCCCGTCCCTCCGGGGATATATTTTCGCTCAGGCAGAAATCGCGTATCGCCGGGGCGTTTTTTTCGCGAACGAAGCGCAGGGCGTGACCGTAGCTCTCCGGGCGCAGTTTCGCGGCGGCGAAAACATCGGTCACAAAGGAGAGGTTGGATATGTTCAGCACGCAGCGCCCGCCCAGGGCGTTCAGGCTTTCGACGGCCATGAAAACGGTCTGGCATATATCCTCGTCCTTTACCTCGCCTATGCATTCCAGCCCCGCCTGCATTATCTCGCGGAAGCCGCTGTCGCCCCTGCCGGCGCGGTATACGTTTTCATTATAATATACCTTTCTCAGCTGTCCCGGCATATCCGACGTATGCCTGATGACGGAGAGAGTGACGTCGGGCTTCGGGGCCATGAGCGTGCCGTCGATATCCGTGAAGCTTATCATCCTGTCGTCGGCAAGAAAGTCCTTGTTGCCGGCGTAAAGGTCGTATTCCTCAAAGCGGCCCATGAAAAAGCGCGAATAGCCGTGCTTTTCAAAAAGCGCCCTCAGCGCGAAAGCCGCCTTTTCGTCGCGGCGAAGAAGGCTGTCGTCTATTATCATTTCGCGCCTCCGTTCTTTTCGCGCTCCAGCACGAGGACGTAGCCCCCGCTGCCGTACTGCAGGCAGCGGTTCACCCGGCTGATGGTGGCGCTGCTGGCGCCGGACTCTTTCTCCACCTCACTGTACACCTTGCCCTGATACAGGGCCCGGGCCGCGTCAAGGCGCTGGGCTATGGAAGACAGCTCCTTGACGGTGCATATATCCTCAAAAAAACGGTAGCATTCGTCCGTATCGCGCAGCGAAAGCACTGCCCTGAAGAGCCTGTCGAGACTTTCGGAATGAAGGTCGGCCATAAGATCACCTCTTTGAAAAGAATTGCCTTACCCGCATCTTATGCGATATCACGATATCACGTTATCGTATTAAAGTCAATAGCTTATTTCAAAAAAAACGCGCGGTATCGGCGCAGGGAATTGACAACGGGAGGAAAAGAATATAAAGTTTAATGGTTACAGAAGTATTTTACGGAGGTAAACAGTCGTGTCTGTCGATCTTAAAGGGCGGTCTTTTCTGACGCTCATGGACTATACTCCCGAGGAGATAAGGTATCTGCTTGAGCTGGCAGCCGCGCTCAAGGCGGAGAAGAAAGCGGGAATAAGAAAAAAACGTCTCGAAGGCAAAAACATAGTATTGCTTTTCGAAAAGACCTCCACGCGCACCCGCTGCGCCTTCGAAGTGGCGGCTATGGACGAGGGCGCGGGCGTAACGTATCTGGACTCCAAATCCTCTCAGATGGGGAAAAAGGAGAGCCTGCCCGACACTGCCCGTGTGCTCGGCCGCTTTTTCGACGGCATAGAGTACCGCGGCTACAGTCAGAGCGTGGTCGAGCAGCTGGCGAAATATTCGGGAGTGCCGGTATTCAACGGCCTTACCGATACCGATCATCCCACCCAGGCCCTTGCGGACGTGCTGACGATGACGGAAAACATCAAAAAGCCGCTTGACCGCTGCCGCCTGGTATTCTGCGGCGATACGCGCAACAACATAGCCTACTGCCTTATGTATATATGCGCAAAGCTCGGCATTCATTTCGTCGGCTGCGGGCCCGAGGAGCTTGCGCCGGCGGAAGAAGCGGTGCGGCGCTGTGCCGGGGCGGCCAAGGAGAGCGGAGCCGTCATAGAGCATATCAGCGATCCGTATAAGGCCGTGGAGGGCGCGGACGTGCTGTATACCGATATATGGGCATCCATGGGCGAGGAGGAGCTTATTCCCCAGAGAGTGAAGCTGCTCACGCCCTATCGCGTCACCGAGCGGCTTTTCGAGGCGACCGGCAATCCGGAGTGCATCTTCCTGCACTGTCTGCCCTCCTTCCATGATTTCGAAACGGTCATGGCGGCGGAGCAGATGAAGCTGGGCTACGACATTCGCGAGGTGGAAAACGAGGTGTTTTTCTCGCCGCGCTCCAAGGTGTTCGACGAGGCGGAAAACCGCCTGCATACGATCAAGGCCGTGCTCGTGGCTCTGCTCGGGGACGAAAAATGACGGACAGCACGGTCAGGACCTGGGCCGAGATCGACCTGGGCTGCATAGAGCACAATTATCTTGCCCTGAAGGCCGCCTTGCCCGAGGGCTGCATCTGTTTGGGCGTAGTCAAGGCCGACGCCTACGGTCACGGCGCCCTGCCGGTGGCCGAACGGCTGCAGAAGCTGGGCTGCGGCTACCTTGCCGTGGCCACGGCAAAGGAAGCGGAGGAACTCAGAGAGGGCGGCATCGGCCTTCCCATACTCATCCTCGGCCCCGTGCAGGCCTGTCTTGCCCCGCGCATGGCGCGGCTGGGCGTCACCGTGGCGATAAGCAGCGCCGAGGCGGCCCGGGAGATATCGGGGCTGCTTACGGAGCCGCTGAAAATACATATCAAGCTGGAGACCGGCATGGGGCGCACCGGCTTTGACGCCGGAAAAAAAGAAACGCTCAATGAGCTTATGAGCGTGCTTGCCGCTCCGAAGCTCGAGGCCGAGGGGATATTCACGCATTTCGCGGTATCCGACGTATACGGGGATGAATATACCTTCGCGCAGCATGAGCTTTTCATGAAAACGGTCACGGAGCTTGAAAGGGAGAGCGGGCATAAGTTCCGCCTTGTCCACTGCGCCAACAGCGGTGCGGTGATAAACTATCCCGAGCTTGCTCACCACATGGCCCGCCCCGGGATCGCCCTATACGGGATGTACCCCGCCGCGGAAAAGGGCGGGATAGACCTTCGCCCCGCCATGACGCTCAAGACCCGCGTCGCCGCCGTTACGCGGCATAAAAAGGGCGATACGATAAGCTACGGCCGCACCTTTACGGCCGACAGGGACATGCGCATCGCCGTGCTGCCGATAGGCTATGCCGACGGCCTGCACAGGACGCTGTCGAACAAGATCGATTTTCTCATCTGCGGAAAGAGAGCAAAGCAGCTCGGCCGCATCTGCATGGATATGTGCATGGCGGACATAACCGACATACCCCAATGCGGCGTGGGCACCGAGGCGGAGGTCTTCGGCCGGGGCATAGCGATAGAGGAGCTTGCCGAGGCGGCCGGGACGATCAATTACGAGCTGGTCTGCGCGGTATCGCGCCGGGTGGAAAGGGTCTATATCGACTCGAAGGGCACCGAAGCGGCGAGCGAGCGGTTGGTATAGCGTTTATCGGAGCTCACCTCGCGTATGACCCGGATATAGTCCGGAAGTCTGACGGGCCGGTCGGCGTCGGGCAGTTCGGTTTCAAGGATCGCCCTGTCGCTCCAGAAGGGGTATATGTCTATCTCCAGCAGCAGCCCGTCGTACTTCGCCGTCCTCCGCAGCTTTTCTATGACCTTCAGCGACGGGTCGGAAAGGGCAAGCAGCCTGCCGTATTCCTCCGAAGTTATGCTGCGCTCCAGCTCTATGCGCGTTATGTCCGTGATACGTTTCTTCTCCGTGGCGGTATAGCTTGTCAGACCGTTTTCCACACTGCGGCGCACTCTTGAGGATACGCCCTCGCCCCGGCACAGCAGATAGGTCTGAGTTATGCTTATGCGGCTGAAGCCGAGAGCGTCCAGGAGCCCGGGCTCGGGCATGGCTATGAGAAATTTGCGTTCTGTCTCCAGCGGAAGAGAGCCCATACGCGTTTCACACCTCCAAGCGTTTTGAAAAATATATCATTACCCGGAGAGTAATTCAATGGCAACGGAAATAATAAACGACCTTACCGTGGGCAGCGTTTCGAAAAAGCTGTTTCGCTTTGCCCTGCCTTTCATGCTGTCCACGCTGCTGCAGACGGCGTACGGCCTGGCGGACATGGCGATAGTCGGCAAATGCGTCGGCAAAGAGGGCCTCAGCGCGGTCAGCATAGCCAATCAGATAATATGGGTCACCACGGCGCTGAGCATAGGCTTCACCAACGCCGGGCAGGTCATAGTATCTCAGCTCGTGGGCTCGGGAAAAAGAAACGAGCTTAAAAAAACCATAGGCACCGTTACCACGGTGGTGCTGACGATAGCGATTTTCATCACGGTGCTCGGGCTTGCTTTGTGCGGCCCCGTGCTGAGGCTGATGAAAACGCCGGTCGAGGCCATGCAGGGCGCGAAAGCGTATCTCACCGTAGTGTTTCTGGGATCGATATTCACGTTCGGATACAACCTCGTTTCCTCGCTTTTCCGCGGCATGGGCGATTCGCACCATCCGCTTATCTTCGTTGCGATATCCTCATCGGTCAACCTGGTGCTGGACCTTATCGCCGTTGCCGTGCTGGGCTGGGGCGTGGTCGGCGCCGCGGCGGCCACGGTGACGGGCCAGGCCGTCGCGCTGGTGATATCCATATCGTATCTGTACAGGAATCGCGAGGGTTTCGGCTTTGATTTCAAGGCCTCGAGCCTCCGCGTGGACCGCCGCTGCCTCGGGCAGCTCGTGCGCCTGGGCCTGCCCTTTTCCCTGCAGTTCGCGGCGATAAGCATTTCTATGCTGTTCGTAAACCGCTTTGTCAACACCTACGGCGTGACCGCCTCGGCCACCTTCGGCACCGGAACGCGCATAGAGCAGATACCGTGGATAATGATAAACGGCATAATGATGGCTTCGGCGACGATGATAGGGCAGAACATGGGCGCGGGCAACCGCGAGAGGATGAAAAAGACGGTCAATATAGCGGCGATAGTCTGCGCCGTGTCGGCAGCGGTGTTCATGGCGCTTTTCTATCTGCTGCCCGGGGAGATATACTCGCTCTTCACCGACGACCCCGAGGTAATAGAAATGGCGCCCATGTTCATGATCGCGCTGGTGGTGTCCCTGCCGGCCACGTGTATGATGTGTCCCTATCAGGCTTTTATCGAGGGCATAGGCAACGCGAGGCTCACCATGATAATCGCGCTGCTCGACGGCTTTGTCAGCCGCATAGCGATAAGTCTCATCCTTGCCGAGCTGCTTCACATGGGCCTGATGGGCTGGTTCCTCGGCTACGGGCTGGCCGCCTATGTGAACACCATCCTTTCGGTGATCTACTATTACAGCGGCATATGGAAAAAGCGCAGCGCGCTCATATGACGGAGGAAGAACGATGTTCAGCGAAAAAACGGGAGAATTCCTCACGGGACTTATGTTCAACAACGAACGCGGCTGGTTCGAGGCGCACAGGGAGGAGTATGAAAAATATCTGCTTCGGCCCTTCAGGGAATGCGCCCGGCGCACCGCGGAGCTTATGCAGGAGCGTTTTCCCGAAAAACAGCTCAATCTGCATATAGCCCGCATTTACCGCGACGCGCGCAGGCTGCACGGCCGCGGTCCGTACAAGGATCATCTCTGGTTTTCTCTGAAAAGCTGGGACGGACTGCTTCAGGGCCCGATGTTCTGGTTTGAGATAGGCGCGGTCGAATACAGCTACGGCATGGGCTATTACTCCGCGTCGGCGGAGCAGATGACCGCGTACCGCCGCGCAATAGACGCGGATATCCCCGCGGCGGAGCGCATGGCCCGCAGACTTCTGAGGCAGAACGTGTTCCGCCTTGACGTCGAAGAATACAAGCGGCCCAAAGGAGAAAGGGGCAAGCTGCTCGATCCGTGGTACAATACCAAGCGCGTCGGCTTTATCTGCACCCGGGATTTCGGCGGCGAGCTTTTCAGCGAAAGTCTGCCCGAGACTCTGGCCGAGGGATACGCCTTCCTCATGCCTTATTATGATTTCCTGTGTAGATTCATGTAATATTATTCGGAGGAAACAAGCCATGAAACGTAAAATCATATCTGCTTTTCTTGTGATGCTGATGCTGGCGGCGATATTGCCCGCATCGGCCCCGGCGGCTTACGACTCCGGCAACGGAGATTGGAGCGCCAAAAGCGTCACGCTGAAAAACACGGAGGAGGCAGAGCTCGTCGTCCGCGTGGGCGATATCGACGCGCTGAACGACTATACCTCGGTCGAGGACAGCGGGTACGATCCCTTCTCCGCCGCCAACCAGTATTCCCACGCCTATCCCTGGGAAAAGGACGAGACCGACCCGGCCGGAACGGACCGCATATACGTCGGCTCGGCGTGGACCGGGCAGAGCACGGACGGATACAGCTCGAATTATTATTGGTACGCCGCCGGCGGCGACGATGAAAACGCGTACGGCGAAGGCGCTATGGAGATCACGATGAGCTACGACGCGTCCGGCGTCACGGTGAAAAACGCTCTGCTGCAGCTGTGCATCGACGATTTCCAGGCGATCAGCTGGGAGAGCGTGTTTACGGTGAAGCTCAACGGAAAGGACGCGCCCTTTATCGCCGAGCTGCTCAACCACGTGGATCAGACCGGCCCCACCGCCTACGTCGTATCCGCGATAATACCCTCCGCCTTCTATGGGGATATAGCCTCCGGCAGGCTGGTGATCACCGTGAATGAAACGACCGGCTGCGGCGACGGCTTTGCCGTGGACTTCGCAAAGCTGCTGGTCAACTACAAAAACGACGTTTTCAAGGGCCGCTTTACCGGCACGACCGAGCCCGGCGCGACGGTGCGGCTCCTGGGCACCGCCACCACCGTGACGGCTTCGTCTACGGGCGGCTTTGAGTTTGAGGCCGTGCCGGGGCTGAACGCCGTCCGCGCCTCCAAGGACGGATACGCCGAAAGCTACGACTTCGGTATAGTATTTTCAAAAAACTCCGCCGTGAGCGAATATGACGATATCTGGGTAGCCGAGGTAAACCTGTACGAGGGAGAGGGCAGCGCCGATATAGACTTCACGCAGTTCGGCGTTACGGCGGCGTGGGAGACCGCGTCGTCCTGGGCGACTGCCGAGCTCACCGCGGCCGACGCGCTCGGCCTTATCCCCGACTGCCTCAGAGGCGGAGACCTTACTCTGCCCATAACGAGAGCCGAGTTCGCGGCAGTGAGCGTGAAGGTATACGAGGCGCTCAGCGGCACGAAGGCGGAGCCCGCAGCGGTAAATCCCTTTACCGACACGAGCGACGAAGAGGTGCTCAAGGCCTTCAACGTGGGCGTCACCAACGGCATGAGCGACACGACCTTTGAGCCGGATACCCTTCTCAACCGCCAGACGGCGGCCACGATGCTGACGAGGGTATACAAAAAGACCGCTCTCGACGGCTGGACGCTGGAGACCGACGGCAGCTACAATGAGCAGTTCAAGGGCATGTTCACGCAGCCGGAGCCCTTTGCCGACGACGCGGACATATCCGGCTGGGCGAAGGACAGCGTATACTTCATGGCGGCCAACGAGATAATCAACGGCGTGGGCGGCAATAAATTCGCTCCCCGCGCGGTGACCAGCGCGGAGGA
>JAGDDB010000180.1 GCA_017958265.1 Oscillospiraceae bacterium
CCGGTCAGGCCGGCCGGAAATAAGGCTCTTCAGCCCGTATCACCTTATAGCTTCGCGCATGCGGGTGACGACATATTTGCGGGTATTCCACCATCCGTCATGATCGATATAGAATCTGGTGTAAGGTACGCCCTCTTTTTTGCAGTCATTGCGGAACTTATATGCCGAGCAGGTTTCGGGCATGAGCTCCACAACCAGCGCCTTCGAAGCGCCCGAATAGAATGTGTAGGCAATGCGTCTGCTCGAGCCGAGCTCCTGCTTTTCAAAGCGGTATTCAGCAAAATCCGATGCGAAAATGTTCTCAAAATACTGGCTGAAGGTGCCGTTAAAGTTGTACTGGTTCTCCTCGTCGGGCATATTGTCTCCCCATGAAAAACCCGAAGGAGCATCGGGATCGGCGCCTGCACGCTCCGCCCCGGGTGCGGTCGTTCCTGCCTCATTGCCGCTGCCCGAAGCTTTCTGCTCCGCTGCGTTGAAAAGCCCTGTAAGCAGATCCTTTGCGGTCTTTTCAAGGTCCTTGTTGCCGTCAAAAAGCTTTGATAATAAGCCCATAAATAAACCCCTTTCTCTGTTGCGAATACCCCTATGCCCAATGTCTTTCTAAAAAAGCAAGGCCGCCCGCTTCTCCACGGACGGCCATTGAAAAACGTAAATCAATTATACAACAAATGCACGATTATGCAAAGGGTTATTGCAGTCTTTTAACATGCATATAATTTATCTCGAAGCCATAGGCTGAAGTCTTGCTCTTCGCTGTCTTATAGGTCACGACATAATTCGATGTCCGGCCGTCATTTCCCCCCCAATATCCGCAGTAGATCATCTTTGTCACGATGTATCCGTTCCCGCTCTTTGATATGGTCACGGACCTGTTGACAAAATCGGTCTCGGTCTCCGCTTCCCAGCAGTAGATCATGGGCTTTCCCTTGGAATTGCGGAAAGCAAACAGAAAATCGCTTATTTTATCAGGAGATGACTTCGGAAGCTTCTTGTATGAAACGGCCTTGCCGAAAAGCTTTTTCGTCATCTTCTTCATTTGCGATGATGTGATGCCGTAGACCGACCATAACCCGTTCTCATCGCTTTCAACAACAGGAGCCTTGGCAAGGCTGACTGCAAGCGCGGCCGCCTGCGCCTTGTGCTCGGCATCAAGAACGATCTCATAACCCTCATCGGGCCTCAGTCCCATATCCATGATCAGGTAAAACTCATAGGAGCTCATATTTGCGACAAGCCTCTTGACTCTGGTCTTTGCAGAAGCGGCCTGTACGCCGCTGGGCGCCGTAAGGCTGAGAGCCATTACAAAAACGAGCAGCATTCCGACGATCTTCTTCATAATCCGTTCCTTTCTTGCGATCATATGATCTTTTATTGTCTGCTAAACGTACCGGCATATCCCGATCCAAGTCAGATTATAGCATATCCTTCACCGCCTTGCCATATCCCGGCATAGAATAACGTCCGCGCGAAGACATATTTGACACGGCTAACGACTGGTAGTATGATAATCTATGTAAGTATGTCGTCATCCCATGGAGGTCACTGTATGACAAGAAGAGAAGAGATCATATTTGCAACACTCGAACTGGCGTCTGAATATGGACTCGGAGCCGTTTCCCTTTCGCAGATCGCCGAAAAGATAGGGATCAAAAAGCCCTCTCTTTATAACCATTTCGAATCCAAGGAGCAGATCATAGACGAGCTGTACAAGGTGCTCGAGGAAAAAGTCCGCACCGGCAGCAATCCGCCTCTTCGCTATGAGCTCCGTTTTACGGACATGAGCCTCGAAGAGATCCTCATGGCCTGTCTCCCGCGATATCTGGAGTTTCTTACCACTGAGGACACCCTCCGTTTCATCAAGGTTCTGTATTCCGAAAGAAGCATTTCACATACTGCCGCGCGTATAATGTTTGACGAGACCGAAAGACTGACCGGCAATATCAAAAACCTTTTTTACGCTCTCGTGCTCCACGGCAAAATGAAGAACGAAGGAGTCGACGAAGCTGCACTTTCCTTCGCTTTGACGATCCGTTCGCTGACAGAACGCCATATGGACATGATCAGATCCGGACTCGCGATACCGTCCGGCGGCATAGAGATACCCGAGAAAACGGCAGAGTATATCAAATGGTTCTGCCGGTATATGGAGGCCGAAAATGTCGAATGATGAGATGACTTACGATGAAGTGTCCGGCAAGCTGACCGAAAGACGGCGCATCTTGATCGGTGCATTCCTGCTGACCGTGATCGGCGGGATCGCCGGCTGGATCTACGAGATGATCTTTTACCGGATCGACCTCGGTTATTTCGTAAAGAGAGGACACGGCTTCGGCCCCTGGCTCCCGATCTATGCCTTCGGGGCGCTCGGGCTGATCCTCGTCGTCCTGAAAAC
>JAGDDB010000181.1 GCA_017958265.1 Oscillospiraceae bacterium
AGCGCATGGCGCATATCGCCTCCCACAGCAAGGATCCCGCCCTTTATGCCGCCCGAAGGATCTTTAAGACTGTCAAAACTGCATGATAAATGCGCCACCGGCAGCATCAGCCCGTCGATGTTTTTCAGCTCGGCATCTGCGGCGGCAACTATTAATCGCTTATTCAATACATCTACTCCGTTGCTCGAAAGGATGATACAAGTGGACAGATTTGACGATATAAGAAAAAAGCTGTATTCCTCCGGAATTGACGCGATGATGATAACCGGGGATTCCAACCGAAGGTATGTTACGGGCTTTCCCTCCACCGCGGGTGTCGCGCTCATAACAGGAGAAAAATCTTATTTCTTTGTCGATTCCCGTTATATAGAAGCCGCGAAGTCAAAAATCAAGGGCGCCGCTGTTGAAATGACCGATAAAAACAACAGCTATGAAAAGCTCATCAATACCGTTATCGAAAATGCCGGGATAAAAAAACTCGGCGTTGAAGAAGAGGTGCTCAGCTATTCCGCGTTTGAAGGCTATCGGAAAAAGCTCAATGCGGAGCTTGTTCCGGCTCAGAATATCGTCACGGAGCTGAGGATGGTCAAATCCGACGAGGAAATAAACAAGCTCATATGCGCTCAGCGTATTTCCGAGCGCGCTCTTGAGCAGGTGCTTGAAATGATCAGACCGGGCATGACCGAGCGTGATGTCGCTGCCGAACTGACATACAGGATGCTTAAGGAGGGCGCCGAGACACTGTCTTTTGAGCCCATAGTCGTTTCCGGCGTAAAAAGCAGCATGCCGCACGGCGTACCCGGAGACAATGTGATCAAGGCCGGCGATTTTCTGACCATGGATTTCGGATGCAAATATGAGGGCTATTGCTCGGATATGACACGCACCGTTGCCATAGGGCATGCAAGCGATGAAATGAAGGAAGTTTATCAGACCGTTCTTGCCGCGCAGACCGCCGCCATAGCCGAGGCACGTGCGGGAATGAAAGGATATGAGCTCGACGCGGTCGCCCGCGGCGTGATCGAACGGGCCGGATACGGCAGCTGTTTCGGTCACGGCTTCGGTCACGGTGTCGGCATAGATATCCATGAGGCGCCCACAGCCGGTCCTTCGGGACAAAAAGCGATGCCTGCCGGAGCCGTTATCTCTGCCGAGCCGGGAATATATATCGAAGGACGTTTCGGAGTGCGTATAGAAGATGTGATCATTCTCAGGGAAGACGGCTGCGAGAATATCACCAGGGCGCCGAAGGAGCTCATCATACTGTGATGCGGCCTGCTGTAAATTTTATCTTGCAAAAAGCAATTTTATGATATAAAATCAATAAAAAGTTAAAACTATATTTTATGGAGGACACTCTTTTATGATCTCAGCTGGTGAATTCAGAAACGGCGTGACCTTTGAGCTTGACGGAAACGTAATGCAGGTTATCGAATTTCAGCATGTTAAGCCCGGAAAGGGCTCCCCGTTTGTCCGCACCAAGATGAAAAACGTCATTACGGGAGCCGTGACCGAGACCTCGTTCAACCCGACGGAAAAATTCGAAAATGCCTATGTGGACAGAAAAGACATGGAGTACAGCTATTCCGACGGCGACCTCTATTATTTTATGGATCTTGAGACATATGAGCTTCAGCCCATAGACGCTTCAATGCTGCCCGACGGATTTAAATTCGTCAAGGAAAACATGACCTGCAAGGTCATGTCGTACAAGGGCAACGTGTTCGGCGTTGAGCCGCCGAACTTTGTCGAGCTTGAGATCACCGATACCGATCCCGGCTTCAAGGGCGATACTGCCACCAACGTTACCAAGCCCGCTACTGTCGAGACCGGCGCGGAAGTGAAAGTACCTCTTTTCATAAACCCCGGTGACAGGATCAAGATCGATACCCGTACCGGCGAATATCTTGAAAGAGCAAAATAAGGAGAAAGCCATGAATATTTCCGAAAAAGCCGCATATCTCAAGGGACTTGCAGACGGCATGAAGCTCGATGAGAGCAAAAACGAAAGCAAGCTTCTCAAAGGCATTATCGATCTTCTGGGGGATATTGCCCATGAGATCGACGATATCAATGAAAATGAGCTTGATCTTGCCGAAGAGATAGATCAGATCAGCGAAGATCTTGCGCTTATCGAAGAAGAGCTCTATGACGACGATGAGTGCTGCTGCTGTGACGACGACGATGATGATGACGAAGAGGAAGAACCCGTATTCTATGAGGTGACCTGCCCGAGCTGCGGCAAGACGATCACGGTGGATGAGGACGTTTTGTTTTACGATTCCATCGAATGCCCGAGCTGCGGTGAAAAGCTGGAGTTCGAGTTTGACGAAGACGACGGGGAAGAGGACGACGACGAGGAAGACGAAGACGAATAAAACCCCGCATCAGACCGCATGACCGAATTATAAAAACGGAGATAAAGAAAGCTTTTGCTTCTTTGTCTCCG
>JAGDDB010000182.1 GCA_017958265.1 Oscillospiraceae bacterium
CCTTTGGTTTGATAGCTTTTCAGCCCTCGTCCCGCAGGCAGTTGCGGGTGATGCCGAGTATCTCGCGGGCGTCGTCGGCAGTGGCGATCTCGCGGCCGGCCAGCTGAGCGAGCTTCACGGCGCGCTCCACCAGCATCACGTTGGTGGCGATGATCTTGTTGCCGTCCTTGTCCTTGCCGTACATTACGTTGTCCTCAAGACCGACGCGCAGGCCGTCGCAGCCGAGCGCGAGGCCGGCGAGCATCATGGGCATATGCGCCTTGCCTATGCCGGATACGGACCAGGTAGCGCCCTGGGGCAGCTTGCCTACCAGGAAAGCCAGGTTCTCGGCGGTGCCGGGCATGGATCCGCCAACGCCCATTATGAACTGGATGTGGGGCGGCTGGGGGATGTTCCACTTGTTTACATAATACATTACGCTGTCGATGTGACCGGTATCGAAGACCTCGAATTCCGGCTTCACGTCGCATTTTACCACTTCCTGAGCCAGCAGGTTGAGGAAGCGGGGGCTGTTCTCGAAGATATAGCTGTTGGCCCAGTTGATGGTATTGGGGTCGAACGAGCACATCTCGGGCTTCAGGGCGCTGAGGTGCTGCAGGCGCTTGTAGTCCTCGTACTCGCCGCCGGAGGTGGTGAGGTTGATAACGATATCAACGCCGGCCTCTTTGCAGTACTTGCGGCAGAGCTGAACGGTCTCGGTGAACTTTTCAAGGCTCATGGACTTGTAGCCGATCTGCATTTCGCCGTTTACTTCCTTATCCTCGCGGACATGGATATGGGCTACGCTGGCTCCGGCCTTGGCGACCTCCACTACCTGCCGGGCGATCTCCTCGGGAGTATACGGAACGGTGGGAGCCTGTGCCTTTTTGGTGCCGGCGCCGCACATGCACGCCTGGATTATTATCTTATTGCTCTTGGACATTTTCAATCAGTTCCTTTCTTGAAACGATCACACGGGGTCGTCCATAAATTTCTTTGCCAGACGGAATACCTCAAACAGCTGCTTGTCGCGCTTGGTTTTGAGGGCCTCGATATCCACGCCCTCATAATCGTAAAAGCCCTTGCCGGTCTTTATGCCGAGGTTTCCTTCCTCCACCAGCTTTGCCAGGGTCGCCGGCATCTCGTCGCCGTGCTCGGGCATGGTGTAGCTGTGGTTTTTATAGTTGTTCGCCGTCATGTCAAGACCGCCGAAGTCGGCGCGCTTGAGAAGGCCGAGTACGACGGCGCGGGGAATGAACGATGCCTTGGCGGCAAGGTCAATGGCCTCGGCGTCGCAGTAGCCGTTGTCCATGAGGTAAAATACCTCGCGGTTGAGGCACTGCTGCAGACGGTTGACGATATAGCCGCGGATGAACTTTTTCATGAGCACGGCGGTCTTGCCGCACTTTTTGAGCATCGCGACGGCGATATCGGCATATTCCTGCGGAGCCTGTTCGCTCTTGACCACCTCTACCAGAGGAATGAGCTGAGGCGGAGCGTACCAGTGGCAGATGATCTGCTGGGGGAGCAGCTTTTCGGGCACTACCTCGAAGATGTTCAGCGCGGAGGTATTGGAAGCTATGATAACGTCGCTTTCCACGACCTCGGCCAGCTGCTGATACAGCTCTTCCTTGGCCTCTTTCTTTTCGACTATGGTCTCCATTATGAAGTCCGCGCCCTTGACAGCCTGCTCCACGGTGGTCTCGAAATTGATGCGTCCGTAAATTTCGTCCACCTGATCGGCCTTTATCTCGCCCTCGTCGGCAAAGGTTTTGAGGCTGGTGTAAAGGCTCGCCTTTGCTTTTTCACGGGTGGCCTCGCTGCGCGTCCACATGGTGACCTGATATCCGCCCATCGCGAAGGTCTGGGCAATTCCGGGGCCCATGGTGCCCGCGCCGAGGACCGCTATCTTTTTTATGTCCTGCAGAGTTTTCACAGTATTATGACATCCCTTTCACGGTAATTCGCTTCGTCGGGGCGAAGACTGCGCTCCGACGGCGGTGCTGAAAGCATGCCGTTCCGGTCCCTTCGGCGCCGTGTTTTGCCCCGAAGGGACCGGGACGTTTCCATCAGAAGGAGCCTTCCTCCCAGGCGACCAGACGAACGAAACCGCCGTCGGCCATCTCGCAGCGGAACGGGAAAGCGGCAATGATCATCCTGCGGCCTTTGACCTCGTCGATATCGCCGCCGGCGTTCTCAACGGTGCACACGCCGTGCTGGGTGAACAGTCTGTGGCAGGGCTCATAGTCGGGATACTTCTCGGCGGCGTCGTGGCCGGTGGCGAGCTTATAGTTGGTATCGAGCCAGGGCATCTGCTCTTTGAGAGGATAGTGCCACAGGGGAGCGTCGGTAGCGCCCCAGGTGCCGGATATGCCCTTGATCTTCTTTGAAAGCAGCCATTTTGCCACGGTGGGGCCCATGCCGGGATAGTAGTTGAAGTACTTATCGTTGTTTATTCTCCAGAAACGATGGAAGCCGGTGTCCACTACGACCCAGTCGTTCTCCCTGATCTCGAGTCCGTCTTTGGCGGCGGCCTTCTCGAAATCCTCGGGCTGGAGCTCATACCATATCTCGCCCATCTTGGCGGGATCGCCGCCGGCGGCGTTGAACTTCTCCTGGAACTCATCGTACAGGTGGGTCATGTCGA
>JAGDDB010000183.1 GCA_017958265.1 Oscillospiraceae bacterium
GCGGATATAGAAAGGGGCGCGGCGAAAAGAACGCCTCAGGACAATTCGATCGCGACATACGCCCCGCCCATCACAAAGGAAATATGTCCCGTGGACTGGAACGACAGCCCCGAGCGCATAGCCGACAGGATACGCGGGCTCGATCCCCGGCCGGGAGCCACGGCGGTTTTCGGCGGAGTGACGTACAAGCTGTTTTCCCCGCGCCCGAGCGACAGGCATACCGAAGCAAAGCCCGGCAGCATAGTTTCCCGGGACCGCGGAGGCCTTGAGATCGCCTGCGCGGACGGCTGCTGCATTATCGTGACCGAGCTTCAGGCGCCCGGAGGAAAACGCATGAGCGCCGCGGATTTTCTCAGAGGCCATACGCTGGAATGACGGGCGGTATGACGGGAAGAGAAGCGGCGGCAAGAGCGCTTACGGCCTTCGAAAGATCCGGCGCATGGTCGGACGCCTATCTTGACGGGCTTATAAGGAACGAAGGCATGGACCGGCGCGAGGCCGCGCTCGCCGCGAGACTATGCGGCGGAGTGCTGCAGAACAGGGCGCTGTGCGACAGTTTTATCGAGCCGTATATAAGGAAAAAGCTCGATACGCAGGTGCGTCAGATACTGCGCACCGCGGTATATCAGCTGGCTTTTACGCGGATACCGGCAAGAGCGGCGGTCAACGAAGCCGTCGAGCTGACAAAAAAGCTGTGCAACAGCGGAGCGGCGTCGCTCGTCAACGCCGTTCTGAGGCGCCTGTTATCCGACGGACTGCCTCAGCCGCCGGGGGGCGACGATACCCGGTCCATGGCCGTAAGATACAGCCATCCCCCCCGGTTCATAGATTATTTCAAAGAACTCATAGGCACCGAAAAAACCAAGCTCCTGCTGGAGGCGGACAACGCGGTGCCCGAGACCTCCCTGAGAGTGAACCGCATCAAAAGCGACCCGGAAAAGGCGCTTGGGGCTTTGAGAGCCGAGGGCGTGGAGGCAAGGGCGGAGGGAGAGTTCATATATACCGGAAAGATAGGCCGCATAAGCGAACTGAAGGCATTCACGGACGGTCTTGTCACCGTACAGGACGCCTCGGCGGCACTGGCGGTGGAGTTTGCCCGGCTCAGGCCGGGCATGAAGGTCCTGGACGCCTGCGCCGCGCCGGGAGGCAAGAGCTTTCTGGCCGCGCAGATCATGAACAACAGCGGCAGCATACTTTCCTGCGACATATATTCGTCAAAGCTTGCCGATATAAGCGAGGGCGCGGAAAGGCTTGGCGCAAAGATAATTTCCGTCCGGCGCATGGACGCGTCAAAGCCGGATCCGGAGCTGAACGAAAGCTTTGACGCCGTTTTGGCGGACGTGCCCTGCTCGGGCATGGGAGTGATAAGAAAAAAGCCGGAAATACGCTATAAGAGCTTTGAGGATATCGCAAAGCTCCCGGAGCTGCAGCTGAAGATAGCGGACAATCTTGCCGCGTATGTCAGAAAAGGCGGGGTGCTGCTGTATTCGACCTGTACGCTGATACGGGAGGAAAACGAAGGAGTGACGGAGGCGTTCATTGCCGCTCACGGAGAATTCGTCAGGGAAGAGGAAGAAACGATCTGGCCATTCGAGCGCGGAACGGACGGTTTCTATATATGCAGGCTGAGAAAAAAGACATAAAATCCATGCTTCCCGATGAAACGGCGGCATGGCTCGCGGACAACGGCGAGGCGGCATACAGGGCCGGACAGATTTTCCGATGGCTGTCAAAGGGCGCGGAGAGCTTCGACGAGATGACGGACATGAACGCCGCGCTGAGAGCAAAGCTTGACCGCAGCTTTTATATCAGCGTGCCGCAGACGGCGCGCAGGCAGGTATCGCGGCTGGACGGAACGGTGAAATACCTTTGGCGGCTTCGCGACGGCAACGCCGTGGAGAGCGTGGTGATGAGCTACGGCTACGGAAATACGGTATGCATATCGTCGCAGGCGGGCTGCCGTATGGGCTGCGTTTTCTGCGCCTCGACGGGAGCGGGATATATAAGAGATCTTGAGCCGTCGGAGATGCTGGATCAGGTGCTGTTTTCCGAAAAGGACAGCAAAAAACCCATATCGAATATCGTAATGATGGGGATAGGCGAGCCGCTTGACAATTTTGATAACGTTATGCGGTTTCTTGAAATAATAAATCATCCCGGCGGAAGAAACATGAGCATGAGGCACATATCCATTTCCACCTGCGGACTCGTCGACGGGATAGACAGGCTCGCGGAAAAAAATCTGCAGCTCACGCTGTCGATCTCGCTGCATGCCCCGGACGACGAAACGCGCGGAAAGCTGATGCCGGCGGCGGCCCGGTATACCGTGGCGGAGCTGATCGGCGCATGCGGGAGATATTTCGATAAAACAGGCAGGCGCATATCCTTTGAATACGCGCTGATAAAAGACATAAACGACAGTGATGAGCAGGCAAAGCTGCTCTCGTCGCTGATGAAACGGGTACACGGACATGTTAACATAATACCTCTGAACAAGGTCGAGGGAAGTCCGCTGATCCCGGGAGATACGGCGGCGTTTGCCGCAAGGCTGAGCCGGCTGGGCGTCAACGCGACGGTGAGACGCCGGCTGGGCGCGGATATAGACGCGGCCTGCGGACAACTCAGAAGGAAAGGAGTGTCGGAACTTTGCGGCACTGGGAAAAAAGCGACCGGGGCAAGATAAGAAGCAGCAATCAGGATTGCTGCGGTCTGCTTGAGCTGAGCGACGCTCGGGACATAAAGAGCTATGCCGCGGTCGTCTGCGACGGCATGGGCGGCGCCAAGGCCGGAAACGTAGCCAGCGGCATGGCGATGGAATGTTTCAACAGGATCTTTTTGGATAATTTCTCGGGCTTTGAAGACGCGCGCTCTCTAATAGAACGCACGGTCGCAGAGGCCAATTCGGAAATATATGCCAAGGCGGCGTCCGACGAACGTTTTAACGGCATGGGGACCACGCTCGTAGCCTCCGTTGTATGCCAAGGCAAGGCGCTGGTCGCCAACATCGGCGACAGCCGCTGCTACATCGTGGGCAGCGACGGCATACGGCAGATAACCAAGGATCATTCCGTAGTGGAGGAAATGGTCGACAGGGGCGAGATAACCCGCGCGGAAGCGTGGCTTCATCCGAGGCGCAACTACATAACTCGCGCCTTGGGTACGGAGCAGGAAATACAGTGCGATTTCTATACCGCCGAGCTTGAGAGCGAGGATATGCTGCTGCTGTGTACAGACGGCCTGAGCGGAGTGCTCAACCCCCAGGAAATCCTCTTTGAGCTTATTTACGGCGGGGAGAGAGAAACCGCTATCGACCGCCTTATAGATATTACTCTTGCGCGCGGAGCGCCGGATAACGTAACGGCAGTGCTCATCTCCATGCAGTAAGGGAAAGGGACCGAAAATGGACAACAAGGATCAATATATCGGCCGGATGCTCGACAACCGGTATGAAATAATAGAAAAAATAGGCGTGGGCGGCATGGCCGTGGTTTACAAGGCTTTGTGCCACAGGCTCAACAGGTACGTCGCCATAAAAATACTCAAGGACGATCTGGCGGAGGATGAGGATTTCAGACGCCGCTTCCACAGCGAGGCGCAGGCTGTCGCGATGCTGTCGCATCCCAACATAGTCACCGTCTACGATACCAGCCGCGGCTCCGTGGCGGAGTATATCGTAATGGAACTCATAGAGGGCATCACTCTCAAGCAGTATATGAACAAGAGAGGGGTGCTGTCGTGGAAAGAGGCCCTGCACTTTGCGCTGCAGATATCCAAAGCTCTTATCCACGCGCACAGCCGGGGCATCATTCACAGGGATATAAAGCCCCATAATATCATGATACTGAAGGACAGCAGCGTGAAGGTCGCCGATTTCGGCATAGCGCATCTTACCTCCATGCAGCAGAGCACTCTCACTCAGGAAACGCTGGGCAGCGTGCATTACATTTCTCAGGAGCAGGCCAAGGGCGCTCATACGGACGCCCGCACCGATATATATTCTCTCGGAGTGGTCATGTACGAAATGGTCACGGGAAGGCTGCCCTTTGAGGGAGACAGCGCCGTTTCGGTGGCGATACAGCATATCAGCTCCATACCGCTGATGCCCAGCGAGATCAACCCCGATATCCCGGCGGGCTTCGAGGCGATAACCATGAAGGCCATGAACCCGGACCTGAGCCTGCGCTATCAGTCGGCGGAAAAGCTGTATGAGGATATGGAAAACCTCAGGAAAAATCCCGACGCCGAATTCAGCGCGGAGGATATAGGCGAGGCGAACGTGATCGGCGCGGATACCTCCCGCTCACTGCCGAAAAGCGAGGAGCAGGTACCGGATATCGAGACGGTGCGCAGCATAAAGGCTGCGGAGGCGGAATATGCCAACAGCAGGCGCCGCTCGCGCAATGTGGCAATGTTCGCCGGCATGTTCCTTGTCATCCTGTTCATAGTGGGTGTGTTTTTGTACCTGTGGGGATATTGGCTCGACGATATGTTTACCGAGCCGGAAACCATGTCGGTGCCGCAGTTTACGGGCCTCAAGCTGGATGACGTGCTGCTGAATCCGGCCTATACCGATCATTTCGACTTTATCCCCACCTACGAAAGCAGCGACAGCGTTGAGAGCGGATATATTATCAGCCAGAGCCCCGCGGACGGGCGCACGGTGATCAAATCGGAAAACAAGCCCGATATCAAGATAGTCGTGAGCAGCGGCAGCGAAGTGGTGATAATGCCGGACCTTGTCAACATGGAATCGCGCACGGCGTTTTTGAGGCTGCAGAAAATGAAGCTGGTCGTGGAGGAGGACAGAAAGACCTCCGACAGCGTCACGGAAGGCTACGTTATAGAAACCAATCCCAGAGCGGGCGAGCCGCTGGTGCCCGGGAACAAGGTTTATGTGACCGTCAGCGACGGACCGGAAATCAAATACGTCGACATGCCCGACCTGATGGGCGACAATATAGAGCTTGCCAAGGGCAAGCTGGAAGCGCTTAACCTGACCGTAGGCGTGATATCCCCCGTGGAGGACGAGCGCGAGGAAAACACGGTGATCTTCCAAAGCGTAATGAGCGGCACCTCCGTGCCGGAGCATACCAAAGTAAATCTGAATATCGCCGTGAACGGGAGCGCGCCGGATACGCAGGAAGGCACGGAGACGGGAGATGGCCCGTTTGCCTCGGATGAGCCTGCTGCGGTCACCATGCCGCCCCTGCCCAGCGAGCCGCCGGATGACAACGTTATTCAGCCGCCGGCCATTGCAGGTGGAAATTGACGCAGGGCAGGATAGTCAAGGCCCTGAGCGGCTTCTGGTACGTCAGGACGGAGGACGGGGTGCTTGAATGCCGGGCGCCCGGCAAATTCAGAAAAAACAATATACTGCCGCTGGTGGGAGACATGGCCCTCGTCGAGCCGCTCGGCGGGGGAAAGGGCAGCCTCGGCGAGATACTTCCGAGGAAAAACAGGTTTATCAGACCGGCAGTGGCCAATGTGGACATTATGGTCATCATAGCCTCGGCGGCCGTCCCGGTGACCGAGCCGTACCTCATTGACAGAGTGGCGGCCATATCCGAGCTGAAAAACTGCGAGCCCGTCATATGCTTCAATAAATGCGATCTGAAGCGCAGCGAGCTGTGCGGGATATACCGTGACGCGGGCTTCAAAGCGGTTGAGACGAGCGCGGTGACCGGAGAAGGCATCGACGAGCTGAAAAACATCATCTCGGGCAAGCTCTGCGCCTTTACGGGCAATTCCGGCGTGGGCAAATCAAGCCTTCTGAACATGATGGAGCCGGACTTCGGCATCCCCACGGGCGACGTGAGCGAAAAGCTGGGGCGCGGCAGACATACAACGCGCCACGTGGAGCTGTTCCAGCTCAGCTGCGGAGCGTTCGCCGTCGATACGCCGGGCTACGCGTCATTTGAGGAAAGCGAGATCGACCTCGAAATGAAAAGCCGTCTTCCCGAGCTTTTCAGAGAGTTCAGGCCGTATTTGGGCTCGTGCCGCTTCAACGACTGCGCCCATGTTTCGGACCTCGGCTGCGCCGTCGTGAAAGCCGTGGAGGAAGGCCGGATAAGCCGGTCAAGACACGACAGCTACATTAAGCTTTATCAGCTTGCAAAACAGCTCAGGGAATGGGAAGAAAAGTAACGCCGGCCGCGGCCGTGATCGCCTGTTGACAGGCCTTCGCCCGAAACCGCCGGTGAATATGCACGAGCGAAAAAAAAGAACGAGCGGGTCCGATCACGGACCTGCTCGATGAAACGGGATTTATGAAACCAGATACTGCTCCAGCACGATCTCCCGAACGGTATCTTCTGCTTTTTTTCCTGTGTTGTCATATATATGGCCTTGATTTTCGGGCATGGCATCCAGCTTCTTTTTCAGAAACAGAGCTCTGCCGATCATATCAGCATCGCCACGGCTCAAAATGCGCTTTTCGATTTCATCTGCGTCAGCCGTCAGGACAATATAATACAGAGAAGCCCGGTTTTGCTCTGCCAGTTCCCGGACACGGGCGAGTTCATCTTCGATCACATAATCGATAACCACATCCAGGTTATCCCGAAGAGCTCTCTGCGCTGTGGCTATGATACAGTCCCAGTTAAACTGCAGGATATCATTCCACTGGGCCTGATCCGAAGCCTGCCCGTCCGCAAAGAAGTCGCCCTTCTCTTCGGCTTCCACAAAACCTCTGTGGAAATCATCCCCGTGGATGATATAAACTGTTTTGTGATCGCGCCGAGCAAGATATCCGGCATAGGCATCCGCAAAGGTGGATTTCCCGCTGCCGCACGCACCGGAAACAAATATGATTTTCGGCATACAGACTGACCTCACGATAAAAGTTCGTTTTTCTCGATCTGTGAGCTTGCTTCTGCGACAAACCCCGATCATCTGCTTAATCATATACCGTCTGCATGCGCTTTTGCAATATTCGTCGAAGATGACGAATATATTTCTCACCAACAAAGGGCAACCGGGACCGGCTGCAGCCGTGATTGACAAAAACCGGCCCTTGTGCTAATATTCATAAGCTCGCGGAGAGATGTCCGAGCGGTTTATGGTGACGGTCTTGAAAACCGTTGTGCGAAAGCACCGGGGGTTCGAATCCCTCTCTCTCCGCCAAATAAAAAAACCGCCCTTGGGGCGGTTTTTTTATTTGCACAAGCGAGGGATTCGAACGGGCGGCTCTTGGCAAGGCCCCGGTGGGGCCTTGCAACCGCCCTGGCCTGCCCCGCAGGGCAGGTCGAATCCCTCTCTCTCCGCCATCGTCGGAGCGGACTGCATATCGTTCGCTCCGACCTTTTTCAAAGGTCAGAGCTCATTCATTCCGTCGCTCCTCCTCTCAAAATGCGACTCGCTACGCTGGACTCGCATTTTGATTATTTGAGGATGTAGGAGTTTTAACCGATTA